>CAIXOY010000283.1 GCA_903921135.1 uncultured Gammaproteobacteria bacterium | reverse complement strand
GCGTCGATCTGCGCCGGTGTTGCGCCCTCGAGCAGCAGCATCTGTGCCTCGCGCGCGTAGGGCTGAAGCATGCGGTTGCCCACGAAGCCGTAACACACCCCCACCAGCGCGGGGATCTTGCCGATACGCCGCGCGAGCTCCATCACTGTGGCAACCACATCCGGTGAGGTCGCCGCACCCCGCACCACCTCGAGCAATTTCATGATGTTCGCGGGGCTGAAGTAGTGCATGCCGATCACATCACCGGGACGTACGGTGGCGGCAGCGATGGCGTTCAGATCCTGGTAACTGGTGTTGCTGGCGAGGATCGCGCCGGGCCGGCAGGTGGCATCCAGACGACGGAATACATCCTGCTTCACCGCCAGATCTTCGAAGACGGCCTCGACCACCAGATCCATCGGTGCCAGTACGCTGAAATCGGTGCTGACCGCCACGCGGGCCATCCGCGCGGCAAGAGCTGCCTCGTCCAGCCTGCCCTTCGCGAGCGCGGCCTCCCAGGTGCCGCGGATCCGGTCCATGGCGCGCCCCGCGGCAGCCTCGTCCGTTTCGATCACCGTCACGTGCAGCCCGTGTTCGGCGAAATTGATCGCGATCCCCGCGCCCATGGTGCCGCCGCCCAGCACCCCGACCCGCTCGATGCCGCGCCGCGGTGCCTCACGGCAATCGGCGGGCAATTTCGCGGCCTCGCGCTCGGCGAAAAACAGGTGCCGCATCGCCTTCGACTCGGTGCCTGCCACCATCTCGAGGAACATCTCCCGCGTGCGGCGTGCAGCCTCCTGCGCGGGCAGGCTCACGCCGATCTCCAGCGCGTCCACGATGCGCTGCGGGGCCGTGCGGCCGCGTGCGGATTTCGCGAGCGCAGCCTTGCGCGCGCTGAACCAGGCGGCGTCGAAGCCGTCCAGCACAGGGACGATGGCAGAGGTGGGACGCACGGGTGCTGCGGTTGCAAGCAGTTCCCGGACGTAGGACATCGCAGCGGGCAACAATTCCCCCTCGGCGATGCGATCGATCAAGCCAGACGCCATAGCTGCCGATGCGCTGATCGGTGCCCCATCTGTCATCAAATCCAGCGCGGCCTTGATACCCATGAGACGGGGCGCACGCCGGGTGCCACCGGCGCCCGGCAGCAAGCCGAGTTTCACTTCGGGGAGGCCGAGTTTCGCGCGGGGATCAGCGATGCGGTAATGGCCTGCCATGGCCGTCTCCAGACCTCCGCCGAGCGCCGTGCCGTGGATCGCGACGACAACGGGCTTCGGCAGGGCCTCGAGTGCGTCGAGCACATCCGGCAGCGAGGGTGCGAGCGGCGGCTTGCCGAATTCGGTGATGTCGGCGCCCGCAATGAACGTGCGCCCCGCGCACGCAAGAACCAGCGCACGGGAGTCGTCCACGGCAGCCCGGTTGATCGCCTCCAGCAGCCCTGCACGCACCGCCTGCGAGGTCGCGTTGACAGGGGGATTGTCGATGGTGACGACGGCGATCTCCGCCTCGCGGGCGTAGCTGACGGGCTGCGACATGGGCTCTCCGGACTGATGCGGCTTACTGGCGGAAACGCTTGCTGAAGGAATCCGCCGGCGCACCGAGCGGACCGTTGGCACCTTGCAGCCGGGCGCCGACGTAGTCTAGCGAACCGGATGCGACGCGGGCATAGAGTTCCGCCGCCAGACGCCGCGCCTCCAGACCGGGCCAGTCCGCAGGCAGGAGTTCGGCGGGCACATCGGTGTCGTGGAGCAGGATGCGGCGGTACTCGTGGATCAGGAGCAGCCTGACCGTGAAGCAGTCCTCGGGACTGATGCTCCGAGCCCGGGAGAGGGCATTACGCACCGGCCGGAGTTTCTGCACGAAGCGGGCATAGGCCGCTGCGAGGGCTTCGAGCTCCCAGTTCTTCCAGAGCACTTCGCGCAGCAAGCGGTCGGACTGCAGCGCATCGGTACCGGCGTGCATGATCACGACCTTGTCGGCCATGCCTAGCTCTGCCAGCAATTCGGCGATGGTGCTGGTGTCGGATCCGGGGTGCGCGAACACGCCCGACGCGAGGTTTCCGAAACCCGCCCACAGCACGCTGCGCCTGAAGTTCTCACGCGAGGCCTCCGGCACGCCGACCGGCAAGAGCAGCGTCCAGTTGCCATCCCACGCCGGTCGCTCGCGCGCATAAATGCGCCTCGCGGCACGCGCGTACTCACGGCGGCCATAGGGTGTGAAGCGGTAATAGCTGCGCCGCCCTTCACGGCTCGCCTCGAGCCAGCCCTCCTGCACCAGCCTGAACGTGGAGGTGCGCACCAGGCGCTCGTCGATACCGAGCAACCCGAGTGCCTCGACCAGGCTGCCGAGCCAGACAATCCCGCCATGCTGCGATGCCATATCGCCGAAAAGCGTGACGATGAGCGAGGTGCAGCGGATCGGCCTGCGCGCGGCGAAATCCTCAACGAGCGCGGAGACGGCCGCCGCCCGGGGGCGCAACTGGGCGGCGCGCTGCTTGCCGACGGGCACTGGCTCAGACCTGATCGAAATCGAGCACCACGCGCTCGCTCACGGGGTGGGCCTGACAGCTGAGCACATAGCCCGCGTCCACCTCCGCTTTCACGAGCGCATGATTGAGATCCATTTCGACCTCGCCCTCCAGCACCCGCGCCTTGCAGGTGGCGCAGACGCCGCCCTTGCAGGAATAGGGCACATCCACACCCGCCGCCATGGCTGCATCCAGGATGTTCTCGCCATCGGCCGCCAGGGAAAAACGGCTGCTGCGCCCATCGCGCCTCACGGTCACCTCGCTCATGCGGCCACCGTAGCGTTCAGCACGCTCGTGGTGGCGCCGGATGACCTGCTGCGCATCCTCCGGATTCGCGTAAAAGAGCTCGTAGTGGATACGCGCATCCGGGATGCCGGCATCGCGCAGGCCTCGGGACACCTCCGAGATCATGCCCTCGGGCCCGCAGAGAAAGAACTCGTCGACCTCCCGGATGCGGATGAGGTGCTTGCGCTCGAGTTCCGCGCCCTTGCGGTTGTCGATGCGGCCGTTCAGCACCTCCGCGTCCTGTTCTTCGCGGCTCAGGATGTTGATCCAGTTGAAACGGCCGAGATAGCGGTTCTTCAGGAAGGACAGTTCCTCGCGAAACATGATGCTGGTGCTGCGCTGGTTGCCGTAGATCAGCGTGACCTCGCTCCCGGGTTCACGGGAGAGCAGCGAACGGACGATCGAGAGCACCGGCGTGATGCCACTGCCTGCGGCAATGCACATGTAGCGGCGCGCACAACTGGCATCGGGTGACACGCCGAAGCTGCCTTGCGGTGGCGCCACATCAAGCGTGTGGCCGGCACGCAGCGTGTCGAGCGCCCAGGTCGAGAAGGCTCCGCCCTCGATACGCTTGATCGCGACCTGCAGGCGGCCGTCGTCAAGGCCCGAACATATCGAGTAGCAGCGGCGCAGCTCCCGACCCTCCACCTCGGCCCGCAGGGTGAGGTATTGCCCGGGCTGGAAGCGGAATGCCTCGGCGAGCGTCGCTGGCACATCAAGTTCCAGGCACACCGCGCTGTCGGTCTCCGGGAGCACGGAGCGAAGGCGCAGGGGGTGAAAAGAGGGTTCAGCCATCGCGGGTCTCCCGGTGTGATGGGCAAGGCATCAGATGCGTTTGAAGGCGTCGAAGGGTTCGGCGCACTCGCGGCACTGCCACAACGCCTTGCAGGCGGTGGAACCGAATTCGCTCACGCGCCGGGTGTCGGCAGAGCCGCAGTGCGGACAGGTGGGCTGCGGATCCTCTGACAACGGCTCGCAGGAGTTGGGGGCGGGCGGTGCGATCCCGAAGGCTCGCAGGCTCTCGCGGGCACTCCCGGTGATCCAGTCCGTACTCCAGGCGGGAGCCAGGCGCGTATGGATCTCGACGCGCCCCACACCTAGCGCGAGCAGTCCCGCGCGGATATCGGAGGCCATCGCGTGCATCGCAGGGCAACCCGACCACGTAGGCGTGATCGTGGCGCGCACACCGTCTTCGAGATACTCCAGCCGGCGCAGCACTCCGAGTTCGCGCACGGAGACCACCGGAATCTCCGGATCCTTCACCGCCTCCAGTGCCATCCACAGCGCAGCGAGCGAGGGATCCGCCTGCGAATCACGATCCGCCACGAGTTCCGCATCCATCACCGGGATGCGCTGAAAAATGGGGTCTGACCCCATTTTTCCGGGAGGCGCGGCTGCTTTCACCATTGCAGGCCGGGATAGGCACGCTGCATGAACTGCAACTCGGACAGCAGATGCCCGAGGTGCTCCGTGTGGGTGCCTTCGCGTCCGCCGTCGACAGACCACGCGTCTGCGGGGCGGCTGAGAGTGGCCTCGGCAAGCACGGGAACAACGAGCGATTCCCATTGCGCGCGCAGCGCGGCACGGTCGGGTGCGATACCGGCCGAGACGAGACGCTGTTCGGCCTCTCCCGGACGGAAGAGTTCGTGGGTGTAACCCCAGATCTCGTTGAAGGCGCCTTGCAACCGCTGATGGCTTTCCGGCGTGCCATCACCCAGGCGAATGACCCAGTCGCGGCTGCGCCGGTAGTGGTAGCGGCTTTCCTTGATCGCCTTTCCGGCGATGGCAGCAAGCTCCGGATCGGTGGACGAACAGAGCGCCTCCAGAAATGGCAGGTTGAAGGCATCGACCAGAAACTGCCGGGCCGTGCTGTAGGCGAAGTCCCCGCGCGGCAACTCCATGATGAGGAGGTTCCGGTACTCGCGGCAGTCCCTCAGGTACGCGAGCGCGTCCTCGTCGCGGCCTGCGCCTTCCAGCCGCGCCGCGCAGGAATAGAACATCCGCGCGCGGCCGATGAAATCCAGCGCGACATTGGCGAGCGCGAGGTCTTCCTCGAGGAAAGGCGCATTGCTGCACCACTCCGAAAGGCGCTGTCCGAGGATCAGCGCGTCATCGGCAAGTCCCAGTGTGTAGTGGAACAGATCTGTCTGCGTATGCATGGCGTCTCCCGTGCCCTGCGCCTGGACGCACGGCAACTCTGCTCACATGTTGTCGACTTCCTGCGGAAGCCGGTAATGCGTGGCGTGGCGGTAGGGCTTGTCGTCCATCGGGTCGAAAAATTCGCCGGTGTCATCCTCCTGCGAGGCGACGATATCGCCGGATTTGACGACCCAGATACTCACGCCCTCGCTGCGCCGCGTGTAGCAATCACGCGCGTACTCCAGCGCCTGCTGGTGATCCTCGGCGTGAAGGCTGCCGACGTGCTTGTGGTCCAGTCCACGCCGCGAGCGGATGAAAACCTCGAACAGCGGCATGTGCTGCGTGTTGGTCATGTGATGCCCTCCTGCTTCTGCGTGTGGATCGATCAGGCCGCGTCCTGCGCGGCACGGGAACGCTTGCGCTCCTCGTGAACACGCAGTGCCTCGCGCACCCACTCGCCCTCGTCGTGGGCACGGCGGTGGTGCGTCAGCCGATCGCGGTTGCACATGCCGTTACCCGACACAACGCGGTTGAATTCGTCCCAGTCGATGGGTCCGAAGTCGTAGTGGCCACGCGCCTCGTTCCAGCGCAACAGCGGGTCGGGAACCGCCAGGCCGGCGAACTCCGCCTGTGGCACCGTCTGGTCGACGAATTTCTGGCGCAGCTCGTCATTCGACTGGCGTTTGATCTTCCAGGTCATGGACTGCGCGCTGTGCGCCGACTCCGCATCGTGAGGCCCGAACATCATCAGCGAGGGCCACCACCAGCGGTTCAGGGCGTCCTGCGCCATGGCTTTCTGCTCTGCACTGCCCTGCGCGAGCGCGAGGATCAGCTCGTAACCCTGGCGCTGGTGAAAGCTCTCTTCCTTGCAGATGCGCACCATGCCCCGCGCGTAAGGGCCGTAGGAGGTGCGCTGCAAAGAGATCTGGTTGACGATCGCGGCACCGTCGACCAGCCAGCCGATGGCGCCGATATCGGCCCAGGTCAGCGTGGGGTAGTTGAAGATGGACGCGTACTTGGCCTTGCCCTCCTGCAGCGCCTCGATCATCTCCTCGCGGGAGACTCCCAGCGTCTCGGCGGCGCTGTAGAGATAGAGCCCGTGGCCACCTTCATCCTGCACCTTGGCGAGCAGCACCGCCTTGCGCCGCAGCGTAGGCGCACGAAGGATCCAGTTGCCCTCGGGCTGCATCCCGATCACCTCGGAATGCGCGTGCTGGGAAATCTGGCGCACCAGAGTCCTGCGATAGGCCTCCGGCATCCAGTCCTTGGGCTCGATGCGCTGCTCGGCATCGATGCGCGCCTGGAAGCGGCGCAGCAGGTCTTCGTTCAGGGTGCTGCTGTCTGTCATCTGGCTGTACCTCGGGACGCGCTCAGAGGCGCTCTATGATGAGTGCGATGCCCTGCCCCACGCCGATGCACATCGTGCAGAGCGCGTAGCGGCCACCACGGTGTTCGAGTTCGCAGAGGGCGGTGGTGACGAGGCGCGCGCCGCTCATGCCGAGCGGATGCCCGAGAGCGATGGCGCCACCGTTGGGATTCACGCGCGAGTCGTCGTCCGCGATCCCGAGTTGGCGCATCACCGCCAGCCCTTGCGCCGCAAACGCCTCGTTCAACTCGATCACGTCCATGTCGGCGATGGACAGACCGGTGCGTGCCAGCAACTTGCGCGTGGCAGGCGCAGGCCCGATACCCATGATACGCGGCGCAACTCCGGCCACCGCCATGCCCACGACGCGGGCGCGCGGACGCAGACCGTACTCACGGGCCATATCTCCGGACGCAAGCAACAACGCGCAGGCACCATCGTTGACACCGGAGGCGTTTCCCGCGGTGACTGTGCCGCCATCGCGAAAGGGCGTACCGAGTTTGGCGAGCGCTTCCAATGTGGTATCCGGGCGCGGGTGCTCGTCCGCGTCGATCAGCAACGGGGCCTGCTTGCGCCGCTCGATGCTGACCGGCACGATCTCGGCCGCGAAACGCCCGGATGCCATCGCGGCCCCCGCACGTTGCTGGCTGCGCCAGGCGAAGAGATCCTGGTCTTCCCGGGAAATCCCGAACTCTGCCGCGACGTTCTCGCCGGTCTCGGGCATCGAGTCCACGCCATACTGCTGCTTCATCAGACGATTGACGAAACGCCAGCCGATGGTGGTGTCGAAAATCTGCGCCTCGCGCGAAAAGGCGGCATCGGCCTTGGGCATCACGAAGGGCGCGCGCGACATGGACTCCACGCCACCCGCAATGAGCAGACCCGCCTCACCGGCACGGATGGCACGCGCCGCCGTCCCGACAGCATCGAGCCCGCTGCCACACAGGCGATTCATTGTCACGCCCGTGACGTCCACAGGAAGCCCCGCCAGCAAACCGCTCATGCGCGCCACGTTGCGGTTGTCTTCGCCCGCCTGGTTGGCGCAGCCGTAATACACGTCGTCCACCCGGCTCCAGTCGACGCCGGCATTGCGTGCCATCAACGCGCGGATCGGCACGGCACCAAGATCATCCGTTCGCACCTGCGCGAGCACGCCGCCGTAGCGTCCGATGGGAGTGCGCACAGCATCGCAGATGTAGGCCTCGTTGCTCATCGATGATCCTCGACCAGATGTTTGTCGGAACTGTGGGAATTGCCGCGGAAACAGGCCACGAGTTCACCGTCGGCCCTGCGCACCTCGACATCGTAGAGGCCGCTGCGCGCGCTGCGACTGATCTCGCGGGCCTCGGCGTGCAACTGGTCGCCCCGTCGCGCGGGCCGCAGAAAATCGATCTTGGCCGCCTGCGCCACCGTGACGCGGTTGTGTGTGTTGCAGGCAAAGGCGAAGGCGGAATCGGCGAGCGTGAAGATGAAACCGCCGTGGCAGATGCCGTGCCCGTTCGTCATGTCCTCACGCACCTCCATGCGAAGACGTGCCCGGCCGGGTTGGACGCTCTCCACCACCATGCCCAGTCCCTGTGAGGCGCGATCACCCGCGAACAACGCCGTGGCGCAGGCCTCGGCGAGCGCCTGCGCGGCCGCTGCATCCGTCGTGCTCATTCGCCCCGGAACTCCGGCTTGCGCTTCTCGCGGAAAGCGGCGACGCCCTCTCGGTAGTCGTGGCTGTAGCCGAGTTCGCGCATGAAGCCTTTTTCCATCTCGAGCTGCTCGTGCAGGGTGTTGCTGCCCGAGGCGTTCATGGCCTGCTTGATGCGGGCAAGAGCCCGCGTGGGTTGGGCAGCGAGGTAGCTGGCCATCGCCTGCGCCTCGGCGGCCAGTGACTCGTCATCGACGCATTTCCAGATCAGGCCCCACTCCTCGGCACGCGCTGCAGGGAGCTTCTCGCCCAGCATCGCGAGCGCCTTGGCGCGCGGCAGCCCGAGTGCGCGGGGCAGGATCCAGGTGCCACCGGAATCGGGAATCACACCGATCTTCGCGAAGGCCTGAACGAAATTCGCCGAACGTGCTGCGAGCACGATGTCGCAGGCGAGCGCGATGCTCGCACCCGCGCCTGCCGCCACCCCGTTCACGGCGCACACGACGGGCTTCTCGAGCGTTGTGATGGCGCGGATCAGAGGGTTGTAGTTCTGCTCCACCGAATCGCCAAGATCCACCGGTTCCGCGCCGGGCGCAACGGCACGGTCGTTCAGATCCTGGCCGGCGCAGAAACCGCGACCGTTGCCCGTCACCAGCAGGCAGCGCACGGCGGGGTCCTTGCGGACACGCGTCAACGCCTCCCGCACCTCGCGGTGCATCTGCGTGTTGAAGCTGTTCAGCGTCTCGGGGCGGTTCAGGCGCAGCGTGGCAACGCCCTGCTCCACTGCGTACTCGATCGTCTCGAAGCTCATGCGTTTTCCCCACGCATCGCTACCAAGGTGAGGATCTCGTAGACCGCCACGGGTTTGTCGTGCTGGTTGCTGACCTCGACGTCCCAGGCCACCACGCCGTTCGGCTGCTCACCCGGGCGCGGGTCCTTCGCGATCTTGCGTTTGGCGGTGAGGCGAGCGCGGATGGTGTCGCCGATGCCAACGGGCTCCACGAAGCGCAGATTCTCCAGGCCGTAATTGGCGAGCACCGGGCCCGGCGCCGGAGATACGAACATGCCGGCGGCAGCCGAGATCACGAAATACCCGTGCGCCACACGCTTGCCGAACAGCGAATCCTTCGCCGCCGTCTCGTCGAAATGGGCGTAGAAGTGATCGCCCGACACACAGCCGAAGTTGACGATGTCGGCCTCCGTCACGGTGCGGCGGTGCGTGATCAGCGTCTCGCCGATCTGCAGGTCTTCGAAATACCGGCGGAAAGGATGCACCCCGGTGTCGATCTGCCGCGAACCCGGATTGAACTCACGCGTGATGGCCGTGAGCGTGTCGGGTGAGCCCTGGATCGCGGTGCGCTGCATGTAGTGCTTGATCGCACGCACACCGCCCAGCTCCTCACCACCGCCGGCGCGCCCGGGGCCGCCGTGCACCAGCGAGGCGAGCGGTGATCCGTGCCCGGTGGACTCCTTCGCGCAGTGGCGGTTCAGCACCAGCATGCGCCCGTGCCACGCGGCCGTGCCCAGAATGATGCGGGCTGCCTCGGCGTCGTCGGCGGTGACCAGTGAGCCCGCGAGGCTGCCCTTCCCGAGCCGCGCAAGCGCGATGGCCTCGTCGGTGTCTGCATAGGGCATCACCGTAGCCACCGGCCCGAAGGCCTCGATTTCGTGAGCCTCGCGGCTTGCAAAGGGATCAGCACAATGCAGCAGTGTTGCGGGGAAAAACGCGCCTCGTGCGGCATCCGCCCCCTGCACCTCGATATCGGGGCTGCCACCGAAAACAAGCTCGGCGCCCGCACGGATCGCAGCCAAGGCCTCCCACACGTCTGTGCGCTGCGCGTTGCCGACAAGCGGCCCCATACGCACGCCTTCAACCGCCGGGTCGCCCACGGTGACGGTGGCGAGGCGCGCCCGCAGTGCCGTGATGACGGCATCCACTCGCCCCGCCGGCACGATGATGCGGCGAATGGCGGTGCACTTCTGGCCGGCCTTCACCGTCATCTCGCGCGCCACCTCGCGCACGAAGAGATCGAACTCGGGCTCGCCGGGATCGACACCGGCGCCCAGGATGCAGCAGTTCAGCGAATCGGCTTCCATGTTGAAGGGGATGCTGTTCGCGACGATGTTCGGGTGGACGCGCAATCGCCGGCCCGTGGCGGCAGAGCCCGTGAAGGTGACACTGTCCTGCTCGCACAGGTGATCAAGCAGATCGCCCACGCCACCACAAATCAGTTGCAGCGCTCCGGGTGGCAGGATGCCGGACGCCACGATTTCGCGAACCATGGCCTCCGTAAGGAAGGAGGTTGCCGTGGCCGGCTTGACGATGGCGGGCACGCCGGCCAGCAGGCTGGGCGCGATCTTCTCGAGCATGCCCCAGCAGGGAAAGTTGAAGGCGTTGATGTGCACGGACACGCCCTCGCGCGGCACCAGGATGTGCCGGCCGAGAAAGCCACCTTTGGCCGACAGCCGCTCTGCGGGGCCTTCGACCAGAAACCGCTCGTTGGGCAGTTCGCGGCGCGCAATGCTCGCGTAACTGAACACGGTGCCGATGCCACCTTCGATATCCACCCAGCCATCCGCGCGGGTGGCGCCCGTCCAGGCGGACACGGCATAAAACTGTTCCTTGCGCTCCATCAGGTGCTGCGCCAGACGCTTCAGCATGGCTGCACGCTGGTGGAAACTCATCTGCCGCAGAGCAGGACCACCGGTTTCGCGCGCGAAGCGCAGCATGGCGGCGAAATCGAGCCCGTCGCTGCCCGCGCGGGCGATCTCGTCTCCCGTCACCGCATTGAAGAGCGGCGTACCGGCCCCCGCGCCGCTTACCCACGCGCCGCAAACATGGCTCTGGATCGTCGCAGTACCCACCTTCACCTCCCGTGCAGCGCTCCCGGACGGGCGCGCCACGTCATGATACACAGAAGTTGTTTTCGGTCAATTTCCTGTATTACATTTCAGCACCCGCAGGAGAACGAAGATGAAACCAGCCGCACGCCCCGGCCCGCTGCACCCCATCGAAACCGCCAGCATCGACGAACTGCGCGCGCTGCAGCTCACGCGGTTGAAAGCCAGCCTCGCGCATGCCTACTCGCACTCGCCGGTCTATCGCGCGAAGTTCGATGCGCATGGCGTGCGGCCGGACGATCTCGGCAGCCTCGAGGATCTCGCCCGTTTCCCCTTCACCACCAAGAGCGACCTGCGCGACAACTACCCCTTCGGCATGTTCGCCGTACCCATGGAACAGATCGTGCGCGTACACGCCTCCAGCGGCACCACGGGCAAGCCAACGGTGGTCGGTTACAGCGCGAAGGACATCGACACATGGGCCGAGGTGGTCGCGCGCTCCATCAAGGCCGCCGGCGGTCATGCCGGCGACAAGGTGCACGTGTCCTATGGCTACGGCCTCTTCACCGGTGGACTGGGGGCGCATTACGGCGCCGAACGCCTCGGCTGCGCCGTGATCCCCATGTCGGGCGGGCAGACCGAGAAACAGGTGCAGCTGATCCGCGATTTCGATCCGGACATCATCATGGTGACGCCCTCCTACATGCTGAACCTCGCCGACGAGATGGAGCGCCAGGGCGTGGATCCGGCGTCATTGCGCCTGCGCGTGGGCATCTTCGGCGCCGAGCCCTGGACCGAAGCAATGCGCGCCGAAATCGAGGGCCGGCTGCTGATCGATGCGGTCGACATCTACGGACTCTCGGAGGTGATGGGCCCGGGTGTCGCACAGGAGTGCATCGAGACCAAGGACGGCCCTACGATCTGGGAAGACCATTTCTACCCCGAGATCATCGACCCGGCGACAGGTGCGGTGTTGCCCGACGGCAGCGAAGGAGAGCTTGTATTCACCAGCCTGAGCAAGGAGGCGATGCCCGTCATCCGGTACCGCACGCGCGATCTCACCCGGCTGCTGCCCGGCAGCGCGCGCACCATGCGCCGCATGGGCAAGATCACGGGGCGCAGCGACGACATGATGATCATCCGCGGCGTCAACGTGTTCCCCTCGCAGATCGAGGAACAGCTGCTGACGGTGCCTCAGCTCGCACCGCACTACTACATCGAACTCCGCAAGGAGGGGCATCTCGACGAGATCGAGGTGAACGCCGAGCTCAAACCCGGCGAGGATCCGAGCCAGCGCGAGGCCTGCGCCGCCGTGCTGCGGCACCGCATCAAGTCCTACATCGGGGTGTCGGCACACGTGCACGTGCACCGGCCGGGCACCATTCCGCGCTCGGAGGGAAAGGCAAAACGGGTAATCGACAAGCGCGAGGGCTGAGCCGCACGCTCAGCCCTGAGCGTCCTCACGTCGGGCGCCAAGCCGCCAGGCCCTGGGGGTGATCCCGTACTCGGCCTTGAACAGGCGGTTGAAATGGGAGCTGTCGTTGAAGCCCCAGCCGAAGGCGATATCCGTCACGCTCATGCCGCCCAGATCCTGACGCTCCAGCGCGCGTCGGCAGGCCTCCAGCCGCTGCAATTGCACGAAGCGTGAAACGGACTCCCCCTGCCGCCGGAACAGCATGTGCAGGTAGCGCGTGCTGATCCCTTCGGCATGCGCGATGCGATCGGGGCAGAGCTGCGCATCTGCGAGGTGGAGATGGATATAACTGCGCACGCGGCGCAGGTGTTCCTCGGCCAGATCTTCGGTCTCGGGACGCCGCTCCGGACCGAACTGCAGCGCCGTCACCAGCAGATCGAGCACATTTGCCTCCAGACGCTGCGTCACCGCAGGATCCAGACGATCGAGTCGCTCGCTGAGCGAGCTGACAAACTGGCTCAGCAGCCCGTTGACCGGTTCCTGCGCCGACATCCGCCGACCTAACCAGGCCTCGGGGCTGCGCACGCGCTCACGAAGTCTGTGCTCGGGTATGGCGAGCACGGCCTCGCGGTATCGCGTGGGGAAATGCAGGCTGTAAGGCTCGGCGGTGCTGCAGATCACGAAGTCCCCCGGCCGCAGATGCGCCTCGCGCTCGCGCTGGCAGATCAGGGCCTCGCCCTCGAGTTGGAACTTCACGAGATACCAGGCATCGCTCACGCGGGAGATATCCGAGCGACGCCGGTGCACATCGATGGGCGTGCTGCCGATCACCGTGAGCGCGAGTTCGTCCAGCCGCGCCAGCGACACATCCGCCTCGAAGGAGCCGAGCGCGGTGCTGCCGGGTTCGCAGTGCATCGGGCAGAAGGTGCGGGAGACCACCTCGGAGAAGTAGTCGAAGCGTACGGCCGCGGACTGTTCCGCGATCGGGAGCACCTCGTGCATCTCGTATTACCGCTTGGATTGCTGGGCGACATTTTTGTAATACCAGCCAATCCTCGCCAGATTGATGTTCCGGGTCAAGCACGCAGGTGTCACCGGTGGCACACTAGAGGCTCACCCGGCTTGCGCGAGAGACGATGAACACACTGCCCGAGGCCATCAGGTCGTTCGATCCACGTCACCTCGATGAGGCTTTCTATGCCGAGCCCTTCCCGCTATACGCCGCACTGCGCCGGCATTCGCCGGTGCACCGCTGCCCCGACGGCAGCTTTTTCCTCAGCCGGCACGAAGACCTGAACGCCGTTTACCGCAACGCGCGGGCATTCGTATCGGACAAGCGCCGCCAGTTCGGGCCTGCCTTCGGTGCGGGCTCGCCGCTCTACGAGCATCACACAACCAGCCTCGTCTTCAGCGATCCGCCGCTGCACACGCAGGTGCGCAAGGCCATCGGCAACGCGCTTTCGGCGCGCGCCGTCACGGCGCTGGAACCGGGGCTGCACGTTCTCGTACAGCAACTGCTGGACACGATAGAGGCGGCAGGCCACTTCGATCTGGTGGAGGACTATGCCTCGGCCATTCCGGTCGAGATCATCGGGAACATGTTGCGCGTGCCGCACGAGGAGCGCGGCCCCTTGCGCCGCTGGTCGCTCGCGATCCTCGGGGCGCTCGAGTTCGGGTTGAGCGAGGCAGGTCTCGCGGCCGGCAACCGGGCAGTGACTGAAATGCTCGCCTTCCTCGACACGCTGGTGCAGCGCCGCCGCGGCGCCCTGAGCGATGCAGACGACGACCTCCTCGCGAGACTGCTGCGCTGGGAGTCCGAGGGCTTCCGTCTTTCCGGGCATACCCTCTACCACCAGTGCATCTTCCTGCTGAATGCAGGCCATGAAACCACCAGCAACCTGATCGCCAATGCCGTACACCTGCTGCTCACGCACCCGGAAGAACTCGAGCGTCTGCGCGCGGATCCCGCGCTTGCCGGCAGTGCGATAGAGGAAGTGCTGCGAATGGAAAGCCCGAACCAGTTGGGCAACCGGACGGTGGCAGAAGATGCGGAGATCGGCGGTACGCCGATGCCCGAGGGAAGCATCCTGACCTTGTGCATCGGCGCAGCAAATCGCGACCCGGCAGTGTTCGCGGATCCGGACCGCTTCGACATCGGCCGCCACCCGAACCCGCACCTTGCGTTCGGCGCGGGCATCCACACCTGCGCGGGCCTGAACGTCGCACGCCTGGAGGCAGAGGTCGCCGTTCTGGGCCTGATCCAGCGCTTCCCCGGATTGCACATGAGAGGAGAGCCGGTACGGGCGCGCCGGGCGCGCTTCAGGGGTTTCGAAGCCGTTCCGCTCGCCGTTCGCTGAAACCGGCCCCGCCGCGCCCTCAGGGCTGATCCGGCTCCGCTCGCGCGAAGACACGCTCCCCGCCAATCCAGGTCTGCAGTACCTGTATGCCTGCAATACGGGACGGGGATTCCTGCAGCGGGTCACGGTCCAGCACCACCAGATCAGCGCTCTTCCCCGCTGCCAGCACACCCACCTCGTGCTGCAAGCCCATTTCCCGGGCAGCGTCCACGGTGAAGCTGCGCAGTGCCTTCTGCGCGTCGCCTCCACCCTTTAGCGCGTCGGCGATGGCCTGCCACGGCGAGGGGGTCACCCGCGATGCTGCGCGCGGCTGCGCCGGCTCACCCGGTACCGCTGCCGTGGAAATGCCGGGCGTCTCGGGCGCCTCGGCGACGAGCGGGGCCGGATCGGCTACGGGTGGATCGGCGGATTGCACGGCAGCAGGCTCCGGATCAAGTTCGATCCGGAGCCTTGCACCGGCCTTCGTTGCAGCAAGCTCCCGCATCACCTGCTGCAGCAACAAACGCTCCTGCGCGCCGCACGCCGGCCAATGAGCGATGCGCAGATGAAGCACGGAGGCTTGCTCGCGCTCCCGCGCCAGCAAGGCGGGCAGCGCGTCCACGGCAACCCTCGGCAAGCGCAGGCCCACTATCCCCTCGCTGGCGCGTTGCTGCACGTCGACGTCGGGGACAGCAGGCGGCGCACGTGCGAGCGCCTGCTCGGCGGGGGCAGAGAGAGGATCCATCTGCGTTTCGACGCAGGGCGGCGGGGCGCGATCCGCATCGGGATCCCGCGCGTCGAGAAGGCCGGGCATCAGGGTCTTGCCCTGCAGGTCTTCCAGCCGCGTGGCGGCATCGGTGAGCGGTTCGATGTCCGCTTCCTCGCCCAGCGCAATGACGCGACCCTCCCGCACGGCGAGGGCACGCACCTCGGGCATACGCGGATCCAGCGTGATGATCCTGCCGTTGAAGAACACCAGATCTGCCACGCCGTGGCGCGCGGCCGCACGATCCGCAGGCGAGCGGGCATCACCGGGGGAGCAGGCCAGCAGCGCCGGCAGGACCAACACCGGCATCAGCCGGCCGAGCAACGTCGCGACGCCGGAACGGGGCATGGATCTGGACGCATCCTTTGCGGGGAGGCACATGATCGCCCAGACGGGCTGGCGCGCCCACCTTGGCGTAGGCGCCTGCGAAAAAAAACCCCGGCCGGAGCCGGGGTCTTCGCACGTGCCGGCCGGGGCCGGGCGGTTATCAGAAGTTGTAGTCGAGGGTCACGCCGTAGGTGCGGGGCATCGCGTTCACCCGACCAAACGGACCGTTCGCGGCATACGCGGCGAGGAAGTAGTCCTCGTCAGCGATGTTGTTGCTCCAGAGCGTGGTGCGCCACTTGCCGTCCTCGCTCGCGACGTGCACCCGTGCGTTCATCACGGTGTAGTCCTCGACTGCCTGCTCGGCAAGCCGTGCCGTGGTGGCGTCCTTGTAGCTGAAGTCCCAGGCCACGCCCATCATCAGGCCGTCCGTGAGGTTCCACTCGTAGCCGATGCTGCCGTTGTACTGCCACTCCGGCGACATGGCGAGCTCGATGCCGGAAACGTCGACGTACTTGAGGCCGCTGCCATCCGGCACCCAGGTGCTGGTGGGATCTACCGCTTCCCACTCCTTCACCTCGGTATCGAGCCAGGCGGCGCCCAGATCCACGCTCAGGCCCTCGGCAGGCAGCCAGCGCAGCTCGAGTTCGGCACCCTTTACCTCGGACTTGGGAACGTTGGTGAGACCACCGATATTGCCCACGAAGGTGACGGCGATGTCCTGCTCCTGTTTGTCCTCGTAGTCGTAGAAGAAGGTCGCTGCGTTGATCTGCATCGCGCCTTCCAGCAGCGTCGCCTTCAGGCCGAGTTCGTAGGAGGTGAGCTCCTCTTCCTTGTAGGGAATGAGCTGCGTCTGCGCGTTGCTGTTGGCACCATTGAAGCCGCCGGACTTGAAGCCCGTGCTGATGGTGAAGTACGCAAGCACGTCGTCGGTGAAGGCGTAGTCCACGCCTACCTTGCCCATCCACTTCTCGGTCTTGATGGTGTCGACGTAGGGGTGGAACGCGTCGTTCGGGTTGCCGCCGCTCGTGACCAGCGAGAAGAAGTTCAAGGGCGAACCGGGCACGTCATCGACGGTGCCGCAACTGCCGGGCGTCAGGCTGGTGCCGAACGCGAAGTTCAGGAAGCCCGCAAGCGAGCCGTCGCCGGTGTCGTAGGTGCAGCCTTCCCAATCACGCTCCTCTTCGGTGTAGCGCAGACCCACCGTGAGACGCAGCGCGTCCGTGGCGTTCCACTCCACGTGGCCGAACACGGCCTTGGAGGTGGTGTCCTGCGAGTAGAGCGTGTCGAGTTCGAGAATGGGAGCGAACTGGAACGGCGGAACGCCCCACGCCACCGAACCGCGGCCGAAGAGCGAATCGCCCATGTAGTAGTTGTACCACTCGTCGACAGTGTCGTCGGAGTAGTACAGGCCGGCGATCCAGAGCAGGCTGTCGGTCTGACCCGAAAGGCGCAGTTCCTGCGAGAAGACCTCGAGTTCGGAGGTGTTGATGTTGCTCGAATCGACATAGGCGCCGCCGTCGGCGTCGAAGGACTCACGACGTTCGAACTTGTCGTAGGCGGTGATGGAGGTAAGCGTCATCGCGCCCAGATCCCAGTCGAGGCGCGCCGAGGCGCCCTTCAGATCGTTGTCGCGCTGCGGGCGGATGCTCACCACCTCATCGAAACCGTTGCGCCGCGTGATGGTGGAGTTGGTCCAGTCGGCGGCTTCGTTGTCGTTGGTGCTGTACCAAGGTGGCGTTTCGCCAAAGTTGGCACCGGTGGGCAACAGGTACTGGTCGGCGGGTGTGTAGGGCAGGTTGAACGGGGACGCCAGGCCCACATCGAGACCGTTGTAGGCCGTCGACGCGGCGTTCTCGCCTTCGTCTTTCACGTAATGCGCATTCAGGAGCAGCGTGGCGGACTCGTTGAGATCGATTTCCAGTAGGCCGCGAACCGCGCCCGAGTCCTGCT
>CAIXOY010000282.1 GCA_903921135.1 uncultured Gammaproteobacteria bacterium | reverse complement strand
TCGCTGCCCTCGCGGATCGGGTTGTTGCTCGACATGACCCTGCGCGACATCGAGCGCGTGCTCTATTTCGAAAGCTACATGGTGATCGACGAAGGCATCACCAGCCTTCAGCGCGGGCAATTGCTCAGCGACGAGCAGTACTACCAGGCGCTCGAGGAACATGGCGACGATTTCACTGCCAAGATGGGCGCCGAAGCCATTCAGCAGTTCATCGCGGACATCAACATCGAGGAAGAGATCCAGCGCCTGCGCGAGGAGCTCCCCCAGACGACGTCCGAGACCAAGATCAAGAAGCTCTCCAAACGGCTCAAGCTGCTCGAGGCCTTCCACCAATCCGGCAACAAGCCCCAGTGGATGGTGCTGAATGCGCTGCCCGTTCTGCCGCCGGATCTGCGCCCGCTCGTCCCGTTGGATGGTGGCCGTTTTGCCACCTCCGACCTGAACGACCTCTACCGCCGGGTCATCAACCGCAACAATCGTCTGAAGCGTCTGCTCGACCTCTCTGCGCCGGACATCATCGTCCGCAACGAGAAGCGTATGCTGCAGGAAGCGGTAGACGCACTGCTGGATAACGGCCGTCGCGGCCGCGCCATCACGGGCACCAACAAGCGCCCGCTGAAGTCGCTTGCCGACATGATCAAGGGCAAGCAAGGCCGCTTCCGCCAGAACCTGCTGGGCAAGCGCGTCGACTACTCTGGCCGTTCCGTGATCGTGGTGGGCCCCACGCTGAAACTTCACCAGTGCGGTCTTCCCAAGAAGATGGCGCTGGAACTCTTCAAGCCGTTCATTTTCGGCAAGCTGGAAACCCGTGGTCTCGCGACCACCATCAAAGCCGCCAAAAAGATGGTTGAACGGGAGCCGCCGGAGGTCTGGGATATCCTCGCCGAGGTTATCCGCGAGCACCCTGTACTGCTTAACCGTGCGCCGACGCTACACCGCCTCGGCATCCAGGCGTTCGAGCCGGTGCTGATCGAAGGCAAGGCTATCCAACTCCACCCGCTGGTCTGTGCGGCGTACAACGCCGACTTCGACGGTGACCAGATGGCTGTGCACGTGCCCCTCACGCTGGAAGCCCAGCTCGAGGCGCGCGCTCTGATGATGTCCAGCAACAACATCCTCTCGCCCGCGAACGGCGAGCCGATCATCGTTCCCTCGCAGGACGTTGTCCTCGGTCTCTACTACATGACCCGCGAGCGTTTTGGCGCGAAAGGCGAGGGTATGGCGTTCGTGGATGCCAACGAGGTGTCCCGTGCCTATGGTGCTGGTCAGGTCGGCCTTCAGGCGCGGGTCACAGTCCGGGTTCGTGAAAAGCTTTTCGAAGGCGGTGAACTGAAGGAAATCGTTCGTCGTGTCGACACAACCGTCGGCCGCGTGATCCTGTTCGAGATCGTGCCCGATGGCATGGGTTTCGACCTGGTCAACCGCGCAATGAACAAGAAGGCGATCTCCCGCCTCATCAACACCTGCTATCGCACGGTGGGGCTGAAGGAAACCGTCATCTTCGCTGACCAGCTCATGTACACCGGTTTCGAGTACTCGACCCGCTCGGGTGCGTCCATCGGCGTTAACGACTTCGTCATTCCCGAGAAGAAAGCCTCGATCATCGGTGATGCCGAGAACGAGGTGAAGGAAATCGAAGCGCAGTACTCCTCCGGTCTGGTGACCCAGGGCGAAAAGTACAACAAGGTGATCGACATCTGGTCGCGCGCCAACGACCTCGTTGCAAAAGCAATGATGGAAGGCATCTCGAAGGAAGAAGTCGAGTACAAGGGCCGCGACGGCAAAAAGAAGAAGGAGCAACAGGATTCCTTCAACTCCGTCTTCATGTATGCAGACTCGGGCGCTCGGGGCTCGCCTGCCCAGATCCGCCAGTTGGCCGGTATGCGTGGTCTGATGGCCAAGCCCGATGGCTCCATCATCGAGACGCCCATCACCGCGAACTTCCGTGAAGGTCTGAACGTACTTCAGTACTTCATCTCCACGCACGGCGCGCGCAAGGGGCTTGCCGATACAGCGCTCAAGACTGCCAACTCGGGATACCTCACCCGGCGCCTCGTGGATGTGGCGCAGGATCTGGTGATCACCGAAGTAGACTGTGGCACGACGGAAGGCCTGCTGATGACGCCCGTTATCGAGGGCGGTGACGTGATCGAAGCCCTCGGCGATCGCGTGCTGGGTCGAGTGGTAGCCAGTGATGTGATGCGGCCGGGATCCGATGAGGTCGCGGTGCCTGGCGGTACGATGCTTGACGAGGGTTGGATCGAGCGCCTTGAGAAGCTTGGTGTAGACGAACTGACGGTTCGATCCCCGATAACCTGCGAGATCCGCTACGGGATCTGCAGCATGTGCTACGGACGCGATCTCGCCCGCGGGCACCGTGTCAACATTGGTGAGGCGATCGGCGTGGTCGCAGCCCAGTCGATCGGTGAGCCCGGCACGCAGCTCACGATGAGGACATTCCACATTGGTGGTGCCGCATCGCGTGCCACGGCGCAGGACAACATACAGGTCAAGACCGACGGGACCGTGCGGCTGCACAATCTCCGTACGGTAGAGCAAAAGACGGGCAAGCTGGTTGCGGTATCGCGTTCTGGCGAGCTCTCTGTACTCGACCACAATGGTCGCGAGCGCGAGCGCTACCGGTTGCCGTATGGCTCTGTCATCTCATTGCGCGACGGCGATGCGGTCAAGGCGCGTCAGGTCGTTGCGACCTGGGATCCCCACACCCACCCGATCATCACCGAGGTGGCGGGCAAGATCCGATTCGATCATGTCGAAGAGAACATCAGCGTCAATCGTCAGATCGACGAACTGACTGGCCTCTCCAGCATCTCGATCATGGATCCTTCGGAACGGCCCGCAGCGGGCAAGGACCTGCGTCCGGCCGTGACACTCGTCGATGCCAAAGGCAAGGAGATCTGTCTTCCGGGCACCAACATCCCGGCGCACTACTTCCTGCCTGCAGGAGCGTTGGTGAGTCTTGAAGACGGAGCAAAACTTGATGTGGGCGACGTCATTGCGCGTATCCCGCAGGAGGCGGGCGGCACGAAGGACATCACCGGCGGTCTTCCCCGGGTGGCCGATCTCTTCGAGGCGCGCAAGCCGAAAGAGCCTGCCATCCTCGCGGAAGTGTCGGGCACCATCGGCTTCGGCAAGGAAACCAAGGGCAAGCGTCGTCTGCGCATTACCCCTACCGACGGTCAATTGTTGGCCGATGGCAGCAGCGAATACGAAACTCTGATACCGAAGTGGCGCAGCATGTCGGTGTTCGAGGGCGAGAGCGTGGCCAAGGGTGAAGTCGTATCCGAGGGCCCGCCCGCGCCGCACGATATCCTGCGCCTGAAGGGCGTCGAGGAACTCGCGAAGTACATCGTCAGCGAGATTCAGGACGTTTACCGCCTGCAGGGCGTGCGGATCAACGACAAGCACATCGAAGTCATCGTGCGTCAGATGCTCCGCAAGGTGGAGATCACTGCTCAAGGCGATACATCGTTCATCAAAGGCGAGCAGGTCGAATACACGAGACTGCTCGAAGAGAACGAGCGCGCTGAACAGCAGGATCTGATGCCGGCCAGTTACGAGCGTGTGCTGCT
>CAIXOY010000281.1 GCA_903921135.1 uncultured Gammaproteobacteria bacterium | reverse complement strand
GGGTGTGCGCGAGGCCACGAGCTATCCCGCGCGCTGCATCCTGATCGGCGAGGAAATCCCCGCCTCCGCGCTCGCCGATGTGCCGCGCACGAGCCTCGCCGGCATCGTCTCGGTGTCGGGCTCCGGCAACTCGCACGTCGCGATCCTCGCGCGTGCCATGGGCGTGCCCACCGTGATGGGCGCGGTGGACTTGCCCTTCACCGCGCTGGAGCGCGAGGAAGTGGTGGTCGACGGCCACCAGGGCCGCGTGATGGTGAACCCCGCGCCTGAACTGATGGCGCAGTTCCGCGACATGGCCGCGGCCGAGCAACTGGCCGAAGAGCAGATTGCCGCGAACGCGCACCTGCCCGCCGTGATGCAGGACGGCCACGCCGTGAGCCTGCTGGTGAACACCGGCCTCAACTCCGAGTGGGTGCGCTCGCTCGGCCGTGGCGCCGAGGGTGTGGGCCTCTTCCGCACCGAAATCCCCTTCCTGATCCGCGAGCGCTTCCCCACCGAGGAAGAGCAGCGCCTCATCTACCGCGAACAGCTCGAGGCCTTCGCACCGCGGCCCGTGACGATGCGCACACTCGACATCGGCGGCGACAAGGCGCTGCCGTATTTCCCCATCGAGGAAGAAAACCCCTTCCTCGGCTGGCGCGGCATCCGCGTGACGCTGGACCACCCCGAGATCTACCTCGCGCAGGTACGCGCGATGCTGAAGGCGAACGCGGGTCTGGGGAACCTGCGCGTGATGTTGCCGATGATCAGCAATGTCTCGGAGTTCGACGAAGCGCGCGCGCTGCTGGTGCGTGCGTACTCAGAAGTGCTGGAAGAAGGCTGGTCCGTGCGCATGCCGCAGGTGGGCGTGATGATCGAAGTGCCTGCTGCTGTGTATCAGGCAGGCGTGCTCGCGCGGCGTGCGGATTTCCTCTCGGTGGGCACCAACGACCTCACGCAGTACCTGCTGGCCGTGGACCGCAACAACGCGCGCGTCGCGAACCTCTACCACGCCTTCCACCCGGCAGTGCTGCACGCGCTGATGGACGTGGTGGATGCCGCGCACCGCGCCGGCAAGCCCGCCTCGGTGTGCGGCGAACTGGCCGGCGACCCGGGCGCAGCGCTGCTGCTGGTGGGCATGGGCTACGACTCGCTCTCTATGAGCGCACCCAACCTGGCCCGCGTGAAATCCGTGCTGCGCCGATTTACCCGCGCCCAGGCCGCGGAACTGGTGCGGAAGGTCTCGCGCCTCGATGACGCCCGTGATGTGCGTGCCGCGATCGAGGACCGGTTGCGGCAGGAGGGAGTGGTGTTGAGGGCTGGTGGTTAACGTCGTGCACGCGCTCTTGTGGGAGCGGGCCATGCCCGCGACTTCTACTCCCTTCATGCTAGGCTCTCGCCCTCCCCGGCCGGAGCCCCCCGATGCTTCACCACCCCGACTTCGACCCCGTAGCGGTGCACCTCGGCCCGCTCAAGGTTCACTGGTACGGTCTCATGTACCTCTGCGCCTTCGCTGCGGCGTGGTGGCTGGCGAGCCGGCGTGCCAGGCGCGCTGATTCCCCCGTCAAACCCGATCAACTCGAAGACCTGATCTTCAACGGCGCGCTGGGCGTGGTGCTCGGCGGGCGTCTGGGTTATGTGCTGCTCTACGGCTCCAGCCACGCGGGCGATGACCCTTTGTGGATCGTGCGGATCTGGGAGGGCGGGATGTCCTTCCACGGTGGCTTGGTGGGCGTGATGATCGCGATGTGGTGGTTCGCGCGCTCGCGTGCTCAGCCCTTCGGCTCGGTGCTGGATTTCGTGGCCCCCATCGTGCCCTTGGGGCTCGGTTTCGGGCGTATCGGGAATTTCATCGGTCAGGAGTTGTGGGGCCGGCCCACGGACCTGTCGTGGGGCATGGTGTTTCCGCGTGATCCCTCGGGTTTGGCACGGCATCCGTCACAGCTGTATCAGGCCTTTCTTGAAGGTGTGCTCCTGTTCGCCGTCGTGTGGTGGTTCTCGTCGCGCCCGCGTCCGCGCTGGGCCGTGGGAGGTGTGTTCATCGGCGTCTACGGACTCTTCCGCATTCTGGTCGAGTTCGTGCGCGAGCCAGATGCGGGTATCGGTTTCGTGGCCTTCGGCTGGCTCACGCGCGGGCAGCTCTACAGCCTGCCGATGCTGATCGGCGGCATCGCGCTGGTGGCGTGGGCCTATCGCCGCGATAGGAAAGCGGGGGCAACGGCATGAAGCAATATCACGATCTTCTCGCGCACATCCTGCAGAACGGGCGTCCCAAAGGGGACCGCACAGGCACGGGTACGCTGAGCGTCTTCGGTTACCAGATGCGCTTCGATCTGGCGGAAGGTTTTCCGCTGGTCACCACCAAGAAGCTGCATCTGCGCTCGATCATCCACGAATTGCTGTGGTTCCTGCGCGGCGAAACCAATGTGCAGTACCTCCGCGAAAACGGCGTGAGCATCTGGGACGAGTGGGCCGATGCGAACGGCGAACTCGGCCCCGTCTACGGGCGGCAGTGGCGCAACTGGCCGCTGCCCGGTGGTGGTCACGTGGACCAGATCACCGAGCTCCTCTCGCAGATCCGCAACAACCCCGATTCGCGTCGCTTGATGGTGAGCGCGTGGAATGTGGCGGAGATCCCGCAGATGGCGCTCGCGCCCTGCCACGCGCTGTTCCAGTTCCATGTGCAGGACCGACGGCTGTCCTGCCAGCTCTACCAGCGCAGCGCGGATGTGTTCCTCGGCGTGCCCTTCAACATCGCGTCTTACGCGCTACTGACCTTGATGATTGCGCAGGTCTGCGATCTGGAGCCGGGCGATTTCGTGCACACCTTTGGTGATGCGCACCTCTACAGCAACCATCTGGAACAGGCGCGGCTGCAGCTCACCCGAAGCCCCCACCCCTTGCCGCGCATGGTGATCGACCCCTCCGTGAAGGATCTGTTCGGCTTCCGCTACGAGCACTTCACGCTCGAGGGCTACGAGGCCCATCCGCACATCTCTGCGCCGGTGGCCGTATGAGGCTGGAAGCCGTGGTGGCGATGGCGCGCAACCGTGTGATCGGGCGCGATGGCGGTTTGCCGTGGCATTTGCCCGAAGATCTCAAGCATTTCCGCGCGCGCACCATCGGCAAGCCGGTGCTGATGGGGCGGCTCACGTGGGAATCGATCGGGCGTGCGCTGCCGCAGCGGCTGAACATTGTGGTGAGCGCGCGCGCGGATCTCGCCTTGCCGGATGGCGTGCTGCTGGCGAAGGACATCGACGAAGGCATCGCACTTGCCGCGCGTGACGGCGCCGAGGTGTGCATGGTGATCGGTGGTGCCGGGATTTACCGTCAGACGCTGGCGCGCACGGCGCGCATTCATTTGACCGAGATCGATATCGAGCCCGAGGGGGATACCTTTCTGCCAGAGCTCGAT
>CAIXOY010000280.1 GCA_903921135.1 uncultured Gammaproteobacteria bacterium | reverse complement strand
GTCTGAGGGCCTGCGCTAATTGCGCAGGCTCAGACTGTCGAGGCCCAGTTCCAGCGTTTGTGCATACGTGGGCGTGTGGGCGAAGAGCCCGCCGTCCACCGGCAGCACGTGTCCGTTCACGAAGGCAGACATCTCCGACGCGAGGAACAGCACGGCGTTGGCGATGTCGTCCACGGTGCCCTGTCGCGGGCTCAGGATATTCGCCGCATCGATACGCACGTGCGCTTCGGGGTAGTGCGGGGCGAGGTTCTCGTGGAGGATCAGCCCCGGCGTGATCGCGTTGCAGCGGATCCCCTCCCGACCATGCTGAGTTGCAATGGCGCGGGTGAGCGCCAGCACTGCGCTCTTGGAGGCCGCATAGGCGGGCATGCTCAATTGCCCTGCGGTAGCCGCGCCCGAGGAGATGTTCACGATCGCGCCTGCACCCTGCGCGAGCATTTGCAGTAGCGCGTGCTTGCAGCAGAGCATCGTGCCCCGGGCGTTCAGCGCCATGGTGCGGTCCCACACGGCTGCGTCCATGCTCGCGATGTCCACGTCGCGTCGCGAACTGCCGCCGGCGTTGTTTACCAGCACGCCAAGCGCGCCGAAGGCCGCCACTGCTGCGGCCACCATCGCGGCGACCTCTGCTTCGTCGGTGATGTCTGCTTTGACCGACAGCGCATGTCCTCCTGCAGCAAGAATCGCATCAGCGGTGCGCGCAGCCGTGTCTGCATTGCGATCCGCACACAGTACCCATGCACCTTGGCGCGCCAGGAGCCGCGCCGTGGCCCTGCCGATCGCGCCGCCGGCGCCGGTAACGATGGCGGCTTGTCCCGAGAGCATGGTCATGCGCGTGCCACCTCAGAGCGTTTTCGCGGAGAAGGTATCGCAGATGCCCGGGTCACCCGACTCGAATCCGCGCCGGAACCAGCGTTCGCGCTGCTCGGAGCTGCCGTGCGTGAAACTGTCAGGCACGACGCGGCCCTGTGCTTTTCTTTGCAGCCGGTCGTCACCGATCGCGGTAGCCGCGACGAGCGCTTCCTCGAGGTCGCCCGGCTCCAGCACCTGTCGTTCCCGGTTGGCCATGTGGCCCCACACACCGGCGAAGCAATCGGCCTGCAGTTCCTGGCGCACCGAGAGACGGTTGCGGCCTGCGTCATCGAGTTTTGCTCCGGCCTGTTGCACCTGCGCGGACACGCCGAGCAAGGTCTGCACGTGGTGGCCCACCTCGTGTGCGATCACATAGGCCTGCGCGAAATCACCGGGGGCACCGAAGCGCTGCTGCAGATCATCGAAGAAGGCGAGATCGAGATAGACCTTCCTGTCGCCCGGGCAGTAGAAGGGGCCAACCGCGGAACTGGCCGTGCCACAGGCCGAGCGCACGCCGTTGCGGAAGAGCACCAGACGCGGCTCCTCATAGCGCTTTCCCGATTGGGCGAAGATCGCGCGCCAGCTGTCTTCGGTGTCGGCAAGCACCACCGAGACGAACTCAGCCAATTGCTGTTCTTCGGGAGGGATGCTGCGCGCTGCGCCCCCTTGGGGTACCGGTGTGCCGACACCGGCCAGCGGGTCGATCCCCAACATGCGGGCGCCCGCATAGCCGATCAGGCCAATCACCAGCAGCACGCGACCGCCGCGGGTGCGGAAGAGCAGGGGGAGGAGGCGCAGCAGGATGAGCGGCGCAGCCCCTGCGGCGCGAGGGCCCATTTCTCCGCGCAGGTCGTCGATGTTGTCGCTGCGGCGGCCGTCTTTCCAGCGCATCCGGCGTCTCCTGTTTTCTAGTTGCTGCCACCTTGCACGCGGTGGCCCTCGGCGCGCCAGCGCAACATCCCGCCGGCGAGGTTCGCCACACGCGTGAACCCCGCTTTCTGCAGCAGCACGACCGCTTGCGCCGAGCGAGCGCCCGAGCGGCACGCACAGACAACCGGACGCGCACGGTCCAGCGCCATCGAGAGTTGCTGCAGTTCCCCGAGCGGCATCGGCACCGCCTCTGCGATGTGGCCCAGCGCTCCGTCGAATTCATCCTGCTCGCGCACATCCACGATCTGGATCCCGGGCGGTGCTTCCTCGAGCGCCTGAGGCGTGATTTCCCAGATGCCGGCAAAGCTGAAACTGAGCGGTGCCCAGTCCTGCGCGTGTTCCGCCGTGGCTGATGACTCTGGCCGGCCGCAGCGCAGGTTTGCGGGTACCGCCACTGCAAGTTGCCGCGGGTGCGGCAGGTTGAGGTGCGCCATGTAGCCGGCGAAATCATCTTCCTGGATGCCCGCGCCCAGACGCGGATTGAAGCGTTTTTCCTCGGCCACGCTGCTCACGGTCAGGCCGCGGTAGTCGTGACCCGGGTACAGCAGGCAATCATCGGGCAGGCTGAAGAGTTGCTCGTGCACCGAGCGGAACATGCGGTGCGCATCACCCTGCTGGAAATCGGTGCGGCCGCTGCCGCGGATCAGCAGGCAGTCGCCGCTGAAGGCCATGCTCCGATCATCCAGCACATAGCTCATGCAGCCATCCGTGTGGCCTGGCGTGGACAGCGCCTCGATCCAGCGGCTGCCGAAGGTGATGCGATCACCGTGTTGCAGCGCTCGCGTAACGCCCGCTGCCTTGCTGGCCGCCGACAGCGCGATCTCGCTTCCCATGCGCTCGTGCAGCAGCCACGCGCCGGTAACGTGATCCGCGTGCACGTGGGTATCGATGGTGGCGATGAGTCGCAGACCGAGTTCCGAGAGCAGGGCCGCGTCTCGCGGTACTTGCTCGAAGACCGGATCTATCAGCAAGGCCTCGCCGCTCTCGCGGTCTGCCAGCAGGTAGGTGTAGGTGGAGGATACGGGATCGAAAAGTTGCCTGAAGATCAGCATGCCGGAGGACTCCCGGTGGTTGTGCCCGTAGGGTATCAGCTACCCGCGCGGCGCACCTGCTGGTCTATGGCGCCGAAGATCGAGGCGCCGCGCGCGTCCTGCATCTCGATGCGTACCCTGTCGCCGAAGCGCATGAAGGGCGTGGCGGGTTTGCCGTCGCGTATGGTTTCGATCATGCGTATTTCCGCGATGCAGGAGTACCCCACGCCGCCTTCATCGATGCGGCTGCCGTGCCCCGTGCCCTGGCGGTTCGAGACCGTGCCCGAACCCACGATGGAGCCTGCGACCAGATTGCGGGTACGGGCCACATGCGCAATCAGTTGGCCGAAATCGAAAGTCATGTCCACGCCCGCATCGGGTTTGCCGAAGGGAGCGCCGTTCAGGGAAGAGAGCAAGGGCAGATGTACCTTGGCGTCCTGCCAGGCGCTGCCGAGTTCGTCCGGCGTAATGGCGACGGGCGAAAACGCGCTCGCGGGTTTGGACTGGAAGAAGCCGAAGCCCTTCGCCAGTTCGCCGGGAATGAGGCCGCGCAGCGAGACATCGTTCACCAGCATCAGGAGCCGGATGTGACGGCGCGCGGCGAGCGCGTCCGTGCCCATCGGCACGTCTCCGGTGATGACCGCCACTTCGCCCTCGAAATCGATGCCCCAGTCCTCGCTGCCGGCAACGATGTCCTCCCGCGCGCCGAGCATCTCGTCGGAGGCGCCTTGGTACATGAGCGGATCGGTCCAGAAGGACTCGGGCATCTCCGCGCCGCGGGCCTTGCGCACCAGTTCGACGTGGTTCACGTAGGCGCTGCCGTCGGCCCATTGGAAGGCGCGGGGCAAGGGGGCTGCACAGGCGCCCTCGTCGAAGCCGAAGGCACCGGGGGCGTCGCCTGCATTCAGCTCCGTGTAGATCTCCTGCAACTCCGGCGCGCAGCGCTCCCAGTCATCCAGCGCAGCCTGCAATGTGGGGGCGATATGCGTGGCGTCGACTGCGCGACGCAGATCGCGTGAGACCAGAACCAGACGGCCGTCGCGACCGTGCTTGAGAGAGGCGAGTTTCATCGCGGTGCTTCCGGTGTGTGGGCCTCAGGTGCCGAGTTCGTCCAGCGCCGCCTGCAGCGAGTGCCACATGGCGGTGTCGCGCTCGGCGGTCCAGATGCGCGGGTCGCGGTGCTCGCCGGATTCGTCGTAACAGCGGGTGATGTCGAAAGGCAGGCAGTGCTCGAAGATCACCCATTTTCCGTAACGCGGCGCGAGCCTGCGATAGGTCTCGATGTAGCACTCGCTGAGGGATTTGCCCGCTGCACGCCCCTCGCTCACCGACTGGTACATCGCCTGCAGGAATTCCCGGGTGCCTTCGATGGCGAGCCGTGATTGTTCCGCGGTCATCAGCGCCTCACCGCGGCCGGGAACCAGTTTCTCCGGTTGCAGCGCAAGTACGCGGTCCAGCGTGGCGGGCCAGTCGGTGTGATAGGCGTCCCCCGTGTAGGGCGTGGCGCCGAACTCGACCAGATCCCCTGAAAACAGCACTTTCTCCTGCGGCAGCCACACCACCGTGTCGCCCTTGGTATGACCGTGGCCGAGGTGGAGGATCTGCACTTCGAGTGATCCCAGGTACAGCGTGAGCGCGTCCTCGAAGACCACCGTGGGCCACGTCAGACCCGGCACCGATTCCACGCCCGAGAACAAGCGCGGGAAGCGCCCGACCTCGGACGCGTAATCCTGCTGGCCGCGCTCGACGATGAGATCGCGCGTCTTGCGGCTTGCAATGATGTTGGCGGCACCGTAGGCGCTTGCGCCCAGCACGCGCACGGCGTGGTAGTGCGTGAGCACGATGTGGCGGATGGGCTTGTCGGTGACCTCGCGGATGCGCCGTATCACATCGGCCGCCATGATCGGCGTGGCCTGCGTGTCGGCCACCAGCACGCAGTCATCGCCGATCACGATGCCGGTGTTCGGGTCGCCCTCCGCGGTGTAGGCCCAGGCATGTTCGGAGAGTTGGGTGAAGCTCACCTTCTTGGCCTCGAGGTCGGCGTGCGAGGCGAATTTTTTGCTCATGTGGTGTGGGCTCCCGTGGCGGTGGATGTCTGGGCTGTGGTTGCGTGGCGAGGGATGATGCGTCAGGGCTGCTCTGCCGTGCCAGCGGCGATCTGCATGGCCTCTTCCAATACCGCGGCGTCGCCAATGTGGTTGGCGAGCAGCAATACCAGGCTCGCGTTGATCAGGCGGCTCTGCTCTTCGCTGCGATCCTGGTGGAGTTCCACCAGGCGCTGGTAGAAGGCGTCCGGGTTCGAGAGGTTTGGCGCGGTGTTGAGCGGCATGACGGGCTCTCAGTCTCTTGCCGTGGCGCGGCGCAGCGCGGCGGCGATGGCCTGTGGGTCGAAGTGGCGCCAACGTGCGGCGACATGCTGGTCCGGGCGGATCAGGTAGGTGGTGCCGGGGCGCAGGTCGTAGCGCGCGGCGAGCAGTCCCTCGCTGTCCTCCACGTCGCGCCCTATGCGCATCACGCGGCAGCAAATGCCGTCGACATCGATCGTGTCGGGCCCCTCTTCGCCACCCATCACCATCGCCACGAAATCCCCGCCCAGCTGGTGCAGCAGCCAGCTGTCCCCGCCGGCAACACGTACCGGCGCATCGCTGCAATTGGTGCCGGGTTGCATACGACCCTCGAAGGTATCGACATCCGGTGTGTTGAGCGGTGAGTGCGGGTAGGGCGTGGGCGTGGAAAGTCGCCCGCTGTTGATCAGGGGGCGGGCGAAGGCGTGATCCCGTGCAAGGCGCAGCACGGCATCCCGGAAGGCGCGGCTCGCAGGGTTCTTGGGCGTGATGAAATCCGTGGCGCGGCTGGAGTGCCCGATGTTGTCGTCGGCAGCTACAAGCCGCTCGGCGTCGTAGCTGTCCAGCAGCGCCTCGGGGGCTTGCCCCGAGAGCACCAGCGCCAGCTTCCAGCCAAGGTTGTCCGCATCCTGAACCCCTGTGTTCGCGCCACGCGCGCCGAAGGGCGAGACCTGATGGGCCGAATCCCCCGCGAAGATCACGCGCCCGTGACGGAAGCGGTCCAGCCTGCGGCAGGCGAACTGGTAAACAGACACCCATTCGAGCTCGAATTCGGTGTCTTCGCCCAGCATGGCTTTCAGGCGCGGCAGCACGCGTTCGGGCTTGCGCTCTTCGGCAGGGTCTGCGTCCCAGCCGAGCTGGAAATCGATGCGCCAGACGTCGTCCGCCTCCCGGTGCAGCAGCACCGACTGGTTGCGGTGAAACGGCGGGTCGAACCAGAACCAGCGTTCGGCGGGGAAGGGGGCTTTCATCAGCACGTCGGCGATCAGGAAACGGTCCTGGAAAGCGCGGCCGGTGAAGGGCACGCCGAGCATCTCGCGGATGGGGCTGCCAGCGCCGTCGCAGGCGATCAACCAGTCGGCCTCCAGCGTGAACACGCCATCGGGCGATTCAACGCCGAGGCGAAGATGGTCGCCGGCGTCTTCCACCGACACGACCTTGTGCTTCCAATGCATCTGCAACCGCTCGCCGAGTTCCCGCGCGCGGGCGATCAGCATGTCCTCGAGGTGGTACTGCTGGAGGTTGATGAAGGCGGGCATGCGGTGCCCGGCCTCGGGAAGCAGGTCGAACTGGTAGACCAGTTCCGTGTCGCGGAAGATCTTGCCGATCTTCCATCTCACGCCCTTTTCCAGCATGGGTTCCGCGCAGCCGAGGCGATCGAAGATCTCCAGCGGCCGCTTGGCGTAACAGAGCCCGCGCGAACCCACACTCACCGTGTTGTTGTCGTCCAGCACGAGCACCGGGATGCCGCGCACGGCCAGATCCAGCGCTACCGTGAGGCCCACGGGGCCGGCGCCGGCCACTACCACGGGGCGGCGGCTCTTGCGGTCTGCGAGAGGCTCGACCGGAAGCGGCTGATAGCTGTAGGTCTTCATCATGGCGGCGTTCAGCCCTTGCGTTTCCATGACTCGGCATAGGCCTCGAATTCCACGCCGGCTTCTATCTCTCCCGCATCGAGAAAATCACGCGTGTCGACCATCACCGCCACTTCGTCGGTTTCCTTGCGGGCGTGGCTCATGGCGGTCTCATAGGCTTTCGGGTGCGGGCCGTGCGGGAAGCCGCTGGGGTGCCAGGTCGACATGCCGGGATGGATGTTGTCGCGGCTGAAGAACTGCCCGCGGTGGTAGAACAGGAACTCGTCGTAATCGTCGTTCGAGTGGAAGTAGGGGAGCTTGAGCGCACCCGGATCGGACTCGATGGGCCGCGGGCAGAAGGTGCAGATGACCAGTCGGCTCGCGAGGAATGTGGTGTGTGCGGAGGGTGGCACGTGATAGCGCGCGGACATGAGCGGCCGGATGTCGCGCCAGTTCAGCCGCACGGGCGCGAGATCCCCGTGCCAGCCGATCGCATCCAGGGGGTTGTGCCCGTAGGTGATGGTGGTGAGGGTGTTGCGTCGCTTCACGACCACGGCGCTTTCGCGCTCGTGGTATTGCGAGAGGAATTGTTCGTTCACGGCGGGGGTATCGAGCACGCCCGGATCGAAGATGGCCTGCGGTCCCACGAGCCCCTTCTTCGGCAGGCCGAAAGCGTCGTTGGTGGCTTCGATCATCAGGAGAGAGGCCTCTCCTGCGCATTCCAGCCGCCACTGCGTGCCGCGCGGCAGCACCAGGTAGTCACCGTCGCGGAAGGAAAGATGCCCGTAGTCGCAGAAGAGTTCGCCGCTGCCCTCGTGCACGAAGAGCACCTGATCGCCGTCGGCGTTCCGTGCGAGGTGGTCCATGCTGCCCGAGGTGTGCCAGATGCGGATCTGGCAGGCGGCGTTCGCCAGCACCACGGGCGCCTGCCAGGGAGAGGGAACGCCGCGGCGTGCCTTGTTCAGGTCGTAGGCACGCGGACGCAGTGGCCCCTCGAAGCGCAGCCAACCCGTGGGCGGGTTGCGGTGGTGGAGTTGCGCCGCAGGCCCGAAGAAACCCTCGCGGCCGATCTCCCGCTCATAGGTGCCCTCCGGCAGGTCGCAGTGCGCCTGACGGGTAGCCGTGCCCTCGGACTTCACGAAAGGAATCCACTCTTTCACGATGGCCTCCGGGTGTGGAAACAGACTCAGCCGAACAAGTTTCACGTGAAATCAGTATCGCCTCGCCCAGCTGCGTGATGCAATCCCCCGCCCGCATGGATTCGTCAGCCCGTGGGGCGTTAGGATGCGCGGCGTAGCGGCATCCGGGCAGTGACAGATGGGATCGGGAGTGGTGGAACACGAGGCTCCCTCGCGATCGGCACGCGCGGTGCTGATCGCGCTGGTCGCTTGCGCTGCCGTCTCCACAGACCTTTATCTCTCGGGCATTCCCTCACTTGCCGCGGATCTGGGCGTTGGCCCTGCCGAGGCGCAACTCACGCTCAGCGTCTTCATGGCAGCCTTCGCGGTGGGGCAACTGGTGTTCGGGCCGCTGTCGGATCACTACGGACGCAAACCGGTAGCGGCGATCGGCCTCTCGCTCTACAGCGTGGCTGCGCTCGCCTGCATGCTTGCGCCGGGTATCGGGCTGTTGCTGGTCGCGCGTTGCGTGCAGGGCTTTGCGGCCTCGTCCGGGCCTGTGATCGCGCGGGCCATCGTGCGGGATCGTTTCCAGGGTGCCGAGGCCGCGCGTTTCATGTCGCAACTCGCCGGTGCCATGGCCGTGGTGCCTCTGCTTGCGCCCGTGCTCGGGAGTTGGCTGCTGTACTGGTTCGACTGGCGTGCGCAGTTCGGGATGTTGCTGCTCTTCGGGCTCCTCACGCTGCTCGGGCTTCGCAGCCTGCGCGAGACCTGCCCGTCCATCGGCATCGCCCCGCTTGCCTTCGGCCGCGTGATTGCACAGTTCGGCAGCTGCCTGTCGCAGCGTCGCTTCGTCGGCTTCGTGCTCTGCGGGGGTTCGGCTTTCGCGGCAGCTTTCACCTGGATTTCGAGCGCCTCCTGGATCGTGATCGACCTGCTCGGCGTGCCTGCCACGCACTTCGGTTACACCTTCATGCTCGTGGTCACAGGCTACATGGGCGGCTCTTTTGCCAGTGCGCGCATCGTGCCGCGCATCGGTGTGCAGCGCACCCTGCTGTTCGGCGTGTGTGCGGCGCTGGGCGGCGCGCTCATCCTGCTGCTGCAGGGTGTGTGGTTGGGGCCGTCGCTCGGTGGCGTGTTGCTCGGTGTGTTCTGTTCGTTTCTGGGAGGCGGGTTGTGCCTGCCGAACTCGCAGATGGGTGCGATCTCGGAGTTCCCCATGAGCGCGGGTGGTGCTTCTGCGGTGTTCGGCTTCGTGCAGACGGCGATGGCGTCGGGTTTTGGCTGGCTCGCGGGGCACACCTATGACGGCAGCCTGCTGCCGACCTCCATCATCATGACGGCCGGCGCACTTTGCGCAGTCACGGGCTATTTGCTGTTGTATGCGGGACGCGGGGGCAACGTTCATGGCTAGACGCGCGCCACGCTCGCTCGAGCTCGACAGCTTCCTTCCGTACCGGCTGGTCAGCCTCTCCCAACGGATCAGCCAGGCGCTCTCTTCGATCTACCGCGAGGAATTTGGCGTCAGCGTTCCGGAGTGGCGGATCCTCGCGAACCTTGCGGAGAAGGGCGAGCTCAGTCCCTCGGAGATCGCGGCCCAGACCTCGATGGACCGGGCAAGGGTCACTCGGGGCATCAAGGACCTTCGAGCCAAGCGCTGCCTGCTGAAACGACGTGATGCGGCGGATCAGCGTGCCTACCGCTTGAGGCTGTCACCGGCGGGCGAGGCGCTTTACCGCAAGATCGTTCCCCTTGCGCTCGCGTGGGAAGAGAGCCTGCTCGCCAGCCTGGAGGACGGCGAGCATCGCGAGCTCATGCGCGCGCTGGACAAGCTCGCGCAGCGCCTCGAGCAGCAGGACTGAGCCGGCTCAGGCGACGCGCTCGGCGCCAGGTGCGCTGCCGGGTGTCTGCCACGGGCAGTGCGCGCAACGCCCCTTGAGCAGTGAGTAGGCGTGCTGTACGGCCTTGGCGGTGCTGGTCTGGCGCACGGCTTGCTCGAGAAACACCTGGTCTTTCAGCCGCTCCATCGCGCCGGTGCGCTCGAGGATCCTGCGGAAACTGTTGCTCACGCCGCAGAGCAGTACCTGCACGCCGCGGACGCGCATCGTCGCGAGGAAGCGCTCGAGTTCGCTCAGCGCGACCGCGTCGGGATTCCGCACCCGCTTCAAGCGGAGCACCACCACTTCTGTTTCGGGCGTGATCCGGGCCTCGATCTCATCGAAGTGCTGCTCCAGCGAGGATGCTGCTCCGAAGAAGAATTCCCCCTCCAGGCCGAAGATCAGGAGACGTGGACAGGGAGTGTCCTCGCGCAGCCGCTCGTGCAGACGTCCCTCCTGGCTGATGACGAATTCGCTGAGCAGCATCCTTCCTGCGCGCGGCACGGTCAGCACGAAGGACATGAAGACGCCCACGATGATGCAGAACTCCACCGAGATCAGCACGGCGCACAGCGCGGTGGTGACCACGATGGCGGCGTCGAATTGCGTGGCGCGCCAGTGATAGGCGAGGGCCTTCCAGTCGACCATGCCGTAGGAGGCGACCAGCAGGATGCCGGCCAGTGCCGAGCGCGGCAGGTACTGTGCGTAGGGCGCGAACACCAGCATGATCACCGCAACCCCGACAGCAGACACGATGCCCGACCACTGGCTCACCGAGCCCGCTTGCTGGTTGATGGCCGAGCGCGTAAGCGAACCCGAGCCGGGCATGCACTGGAACAGGCTGCCGCCGAGGTTGGCTACCGACTCGCTCAGGCACTGCTGGTTCATGTCCAGACGCTGGCCGGTTTTCGCGGCGATGGCCTTCGCCATCGAGATGGCCTCCAGCAGGCCGAGCAGTGCGATCGCGAAGGCGCCGGAGGCGTGCTCCCGGAAGAACTCCATATCAATGGACGGCAGTGCCGGCGTGGGCAATGCTGCCGGTATCGCCCCCACGACTTTGACGCCCTGAGAGCCCAGGTCCAGCCAGGCCACCAGCGCCGACATCACGCAGATCGTGATCAGCAAGTCGGGTAACAGCGGCATGCGCAGCCGCTTTTTCAGCCAGCGCAAACCAAGCACCAGAGCGACGGAGCCAAGGCCGATCGCGGTAGTGGCCATATGCGGCCCGCCGCCCTCTGTCATCGCCAGCCAGAAGCGCAGCAGCAGGTGGTCGTGTGGATCCCCCATGGCTTTCATGCCGAAGAGATTTTTCATCTGGTCGATCACCAGCAGGCTGCCTGCGCCCAGCGTGAAGCCCACGATCACCGAGTGCGAGACGAAGCGCGTGAGATCCCCCAGCCTGAGCAGCGTGATCCCGAGCTGTATCAGGCCGATCAGCAGGGTGAGGCTGATGATGGCGGCGAGACGGGCATCCGGCGCATCGATCGCTGCGACCACGCTCAGCACCGCGATCGAGATGGCGTTGGTGGGGCCGTTGATCAGCTGGCGTGAAGAATCGAAGAGCGCCCCGATCGCCGTCATCACGATCGCGGTGTAAAGGCCGTACACCGCCGGGATGCCCGCCACCAAGGCGTAGGCCATGGCCTGCGGCACAGCAATGGTGGCCACGGTGATGCCGGCGATGAGATCCGCGCGGGCATCGGCGGGCCTGTAGCCGCGCAATGCGCCAATGGCAGGCAGCCAGCGGGGGCCAAAAGAATCCACGCCCGTCGAGCGGGTGGGGGAGTCTGTCTTCACGTTCTTTGATTTCCGGGGGGACGAATGGCGTCACCGTGGGGTTAAGGTTAGCACCTGATCGCGGCATTCAGGCGAGGAGCGCAGATGCAGGATGCGTCCGGGCAACTGACACAGGTACCAGACGAGCACGTGGTGCCGTGGTACGCGCTGACGCCGCAGGAGGCTCTCGCGCGGGCCGCGAGCCCGCCGGGTGGTCTCGAGCCTGCCGAGGCCGCGCGTCGGCTGCGTGCCTCGGGGCCGAATGAGCTTCTGGTGGCGCAGGTGGTGTCGTGGCGGGCGGTGCTTCTTGCGCAGTTGCGCAACACGCTCGTTCTGATTCTCATCGGCGCCGCTCTGCTCTCGGGTTTTCTGGGGCACACGGTAGAGTCCGCGGTGATCTTGGTGATCGTGCTCTTCGCCGTGGTGCTGGGCTTCGTGCAGGAGTTCCGCGCCGAACGCGCGCTGGAGGCCCTTGGCCGGCTCGCGGCGCCTGCGGCCACTGTCTTGCGAGGCGGCGTGGCGCAGCGTGTGCCTGCGCGCGAAGTCGTCCCGGGCGATGTGATCGTGCTGGTCGCGGGAGATCGCATTCCGGCCGATGCGCGGCTACTGCTGGCAGTGAACCTGCGCACGGAAGAGGCGGCGCTCACCGGTGAATCACAGGCGGTAGACAAGGATCCCGCCGCGCTTCCCGGGCATCCCCTTCCCACCGGTGACCGCCTGAACATGGTGCATGCCGGAACCACCGTGGCCACCGGGCGCGGCGAGGCGGTCGTCGTGGCGACCGGCATGCAGACGGAGTTCGGGCGTATCGCCGGCTTGCTGGAGGGTGTTGGCACGGAGCCCACACCGCTGCAGCGCGATCTCGATCATCTGGGCCTCGTGCTCGGGCGGGCGGCGCTGGTGGTCATCGTGCTGATTGCCGCGGCGGGCTATCTGCGCGGGCTCCCGTTGCTCGACACCTTGCTCTTCGCTGTCGCGCTGGCTGTGGCGGTGGTGCCCGAAGCGCTGCCCGCAGTGGTCACGGTATCTCTGGCCGTCGGCGTACAGCGCATGGTGCGGCGCAATGCGCTGGTGCGGCGCCTGACGGCTGTCGAAACGCTGGGCAGTACCTCCGTGATTCTCACCGACAAGACCGGCACCCTCACCCGCGACGAGATGACGGTGAGAAGCCTGCACGTTGCCGGACGTGAGGTGGATGTGTCCGGTGCAGGGTATGGGCCTGTGGGCGCCTTCTCCGCCGCGGACGGGGAAGATCTGCCCCTCGCTGTGTTGTCCGAAATGCTTCGTGCTGCCGCGCTTGCCAACGATGCGCGACTGCAGCAGGAGTCCGGCGCAACTGCGCCGGTCTGGCGCATCCACGGTGATCCCACGGAAGCAGCACTGCTGGTCGCGGCTGCCAAGGCGGGTATTCACCGTGAAGCTCTCGATCTGCGTTTGCCCCGCACGCACGAGGAGCCCTTCAGCGCCGAAACGCGGCGCATGGTCACGATCCACGCCGACGGCAACGCTTACCTCGCCTGCATGAAGGGTGCGCCGGAGGCGGTGCTCTCGCTCTGCAACCGGCAGCGTCTGGAGGATGGTTCGGTTTTGCTGGACGCTGCCGGCCGCGAGCGGCTGCTTGCAGTTGCGAGGTCGATGGCCGCGCGGGCCTTGCGCGTACTGGCCATCGCCTCCGCGCGAAGCACGGGCCCCGCCATGGTGCCCGGTGAGTTCGAGTTCCTCGGATTTGCAGGGCTTGCGGATCCTCCGCGGCCCGAGGCTCGGGAGGCACTCGCGCGCGCCGCATCGGCAGGGATCCGTGTGGTCATGATCACGGGCGATCACCCGCTCACCGCACGCGCTGTGGCGAGCGAAATCGGATTGCCGGGCGCACAGAACGTGCTGGAGGGGCAAGCACTCGATGCGATGGACGAGGCTGCGCTCCTGCGCGCGGTGCAGGGAACGGCGGTTTTCGCGCGCGTTTCACCTGCGCACAAGCTTCGTATCGCGCAGGCCTGGCAGGCCACCGGCGCGATCGTGGCGATGACGGGCGACGGCGTGAACGATGCGCCCGCGCTCAAGCAGGCTGACATCGGTATTGCCATGGGTATCTCGGGCACAGACGTCAGCCGCGAGGCCGCTGCCATGACGCTCACCGACGACAACTTCGCGTCCATCGTGGCTGCAGTGGAGGAGGGGCGTGGCGTTTTCGACAACATCCGCAAGTACCTCATGTACCTGCTGTCCTCGAACATCGGCGAGATCGGCCTCATGGCAGTGGCAACGCTGGCTGGCTTGCCTCTCCCGCTCGCTGCGGTGCAGTTGCTCTACGTGAACCTCGCGACGGACGGGCTGCCGGCGATGGCCCTTGCGGTGGATCCGCCGGAGCCGGGCCTGATGGATCGCCCGCCGAGGGATCCGAAGGGCGGCGTGTTTCCGGCGTCTGTAGTGGTGTTGATGCTGCTCGGTGGTGCGTGGTCGACGGTCGTCAATGTCGGTCTGTTCGTGTGGTCCCTGCGCGAGCCGGGCGGACTCCCGCATGCGATGAGCATGTGTTTTGTCTCGCTGGTGCTGATCCAGTTGGCTAAGGCTTACAGCTTCCGCTCGGACAGGGAGTCGGTGTTTCGCCGTCCCTTCGACAATCGGTGGCTGAACCTTGCGGTAGGGTGGGAGCTGCTGATGCTGGTGGCTATCGTGTCTATTGCGCCGCTGCGGGGGCTGTTCGGGCTTGTCCCGCTTGGAATGCACGATTGGCTGCTTGCGACGGCTGCGGCACTGACCGTGGTGCCGGTGCTGGAGGCGGGGAAGTGGGGCGTCCGGCGTGCGTTGTTGGGTGATGGGAGCAGTCGCGGGCATGGCCCGCTCCCACAGTAGGCCTCGCGGGCATGGCCCGCTCCCACAGTAGGCGTCGCGGGCATGGCCCGCTCAGCTCCCCGCTTTGCAGGCGCGCTCCGCTGTGGTTGCATGGCAGCCTTCTGGCGCCAGGCGCCTTTGTGTTCACTTCGCTGGATGACCCATGCCTGTTTCCGACGAGACACCACTGATCCTGTTCGCCGAAATGCCCGAGGCCGATGGCCGGGATGTGTCGATCGAGCAACGCAACCTGCCGGCCGGTGCGCGCCTGCGCCGTTACGTGCATCACGGAGATGTCGCATCCCTGCTCGCTGCCTGCCGTGGTGTGGATGCGATCCTCACGGATTACGTGCCCTTCACGGCCGAGGTGCTCGGCCGGATCGAAGGCCGGCCGATGATTTCCGTGGCGGGTACAGGTTTTGACAGTGTGGACGTGGCGGCTGCCACATCGCTCGGCTTCCCGGTGGCGGCGGTGGGCGAGTACTGCACCGAGGAAGTAGCCGATCACACGCTCGCCTTGTTGCTCGCCCTGAACCGGCGGCTGATGGACTATCACCAGCAGGTCCAGGTGCAACATGATTTTCGCTGGAACCTGGTGCGCGGTCTGCGTCGGTTGTCCGGGCAGACGCTGGGGATCGTGGGCTTCGGGCGCATCGGTCAGGCTGTGGCGCGCCGCGCGCAGGGCTTCGGGCTCGAGGTGGTGGCCTGTGATCCGGTGGTGGATGCCGCCGTTGCACGTGCGCAGGGCGTGAGGCTGCTCTCCCTCGCCGAGCTCTACGCGAGCGCTGACATCATCAGCCTGCACTGCAATCTTGGTCCGGAGAGCCGTGGCATGCTGGCACATGAGGCCTTCGCGCAGATGCGCCGTCGTCCGCTCCTGCTGAACGTCGCGCGCGGTGGATTGGTCGATGAGGCGGCGCTGCTGGAGGCGCTGGATGCGGGCCTCATCGCTGGCGCGGGGCTGGACGTGCTCGCCACCGATTCCCCCGATCTCGCGCATCACCCGCTCGCCGGCAGGCCGGATGTGTTGCTCACGCCGCACGTTGCCTTCTACTCCGATACCGCCATGGCGGAGCTCGCGCGCATTTCGGCCGGCAACATCACGGCGTGGATCGAAGGGCGGGCGGGGGAGGTCTTCCGGTGGGTGGTTCGGCCGATCTCAGCGGAGCACGCAGCATGAGCCAGCACAGCGAAGGCACGGGAACGCTCGAAGAGGCTATGCGCCATGCCGTCTCCCTGTTGAAGGACGATCCAGCGCTTGCCGAAGAGCAGGCGATCGCCATCCTCGAGGCCGTGCCGGGGCATCCGCCTGCAGAACTCCTGCAGGCGCAGGCGAGGCGTCATGCTGGTGATTGTGCAGGAGCGCTTTCCCTGATCAGCGCGCTTGCCGGCCGCCAGCCGCGCTGGGCGGCGGCGCAGGTGGAGTTGGGCCTTACGCTCGGGCAACTGAGTCGCGGTGACGAGGCGATTCTGGCGCTGCAGCGTGCGGTCGCATTGAAGCCCGATCACCCTGAGGCCTGGCGGTTGCTTGCGGATCACCTCATGGCCAGTGGCGAGACCCAGGCCGCAGACGCCGCCTATGTCCGCCATATCAAGGCCTCCACCCGGGATCCACGCCTGTTGGAGGCGGCCAGCGCCATGCTGGTGAACGACATCCCCAAAGCAGAGGCCCTGCTGCGCGCCCACCTGAAGGAAAAGCCCACGGATGTACCGGCGATCCGCATGTTCGCCGAGGTTGCCGTTCGGGTAGGGCGTCCGGCCGAGGCCCAGAAACTTCTGGAGCGTTGTCTGGAACTCGCCCCCGGTTTCGAGGCGGCGCGCCATAACTACGCCGTGCTGCTGCACCGCCAGAACCAGTCCGCCGCCGCGCTCATCGAGACCGAGCGCCTGCTTGAGCGCTCGCCCCGGAATCCCGGCTACCGCAATCTGCTGGCCGTGATCCTGGGGCGGGTGGGGGAGTACGCCCGCTCCAGCGCGCTCTATAAAGAATTGCTGGAAGAGTACCCCTCGAACGCCAAGGTATGGATGAGCTATGGCCATGTCCTGAAGACGGAAGGCCGCACCGAGGACTGCATCCGCGCCTACCGCGAAACCATCGCCCGCGAGCCCTCGCTGGGGGAGGCGTGGTGGAGCCTGGCGAACATGAAGACCTTCCGCTTCACTGAAGCAGACATGGCAGCCATGCGTGCCCAGCTCGCGCGCACGGATCTCTCTGACACCGACCGCCTGCATTTCGATTTCGCCATGGGCAAGGCGCTGGAGGATGCCTCCGCGTGGGAGGCGTCCTTCGCCCATTACGCGAGCGGCAACGCGCTGCATCACGCCACGGTGGACTATGACCCCGCGCTGAACGCCGGCCGCATCGAGCGTTTCCGGCGGGACTTCACCGCCGGCTTCTTCGCCGAGCGGGCAGGGCAGGGCTGCGATTCACCCGCACCGATCTTCGTGGTGGGCATGCCCCGTTCGGGCTCCACGCTGGTCGAGCAGATCCTCTCCAGCCACTCGCAGGTCGAGGGCACCACGGAGTTGCCCGAGATCATCTCGATGGCGCGGTCGCTGCGGGAACGCTCTGACGGCGACGAGACCGAGGGCTACACCCGGGTGCTGGCGGCGATGGGGCCCGCCGAGCTGCGTGCGCTGGGCGAGGAGTACCTGGAGCGCTGTCGGATCCATCGCAAGACAACTGCACCGTTTTTCATCGACAAGATGCCCAACAACTTCCTGCACACGGGCCTGATCCACCTGATGCTGCCCAATGCCAGGATCATCGACACCCGCCGCCACCCGATGGCCTGCTGCTTCTCGAACTTCAAGCAGCACTACGCCCGGGGTCAGAACTTCAGCTACAGCCTGGAGGACATGGGCCACTACTACCGGGACTACGTGCGTTTGATGGCGCATTTCGATGCGGTGCTGCCGGGGCGTGTCCACCGTGTCATCTACGAGGAGATGGTGGCGGATACCGAGGCCGAGGTGCGGCGCCTGCTCGATTACTGCGGCCTGCCCTTTGAGGAGGGCTGTCTGCGCTTCTTCGAGAACGACCGGCCCGTGCGTACCGCCAGTTCCGAGCAGGTGAGGCGCCCGATCTACAGCGATGCCGTGGATCAGTGGCGGCATTACGCCCCTTGGCTCGGCCCCCTGGAGCAGGCGCTGGGGCCGGCCCTGAAGCACTACCCCGAGGCGCCGCCGGCCTGAGTCGTCCGCACCAAAGCGGGGCGGCTGAGGGCGAGAAAAATTCCGGTTTTAGCCCCGGGCCCTTGGCTGGAAAGGCCGCTTTGGCATGGTAGGCTCCGGATGTGCTCGTTCTTTGCCTTGTCCGGACCACACACCACAAGCCACTTAGGAGACTGAAGATGCCGAAAAAAGCATCCAACCGCGCCCAGGCCCGTTTCACGCGTGCCCCCCTGGCCGCAGCGATCCTGCTCATGACTCCGGCCCTGCCCGTTCTCGCGCAGGAGATCGAGGAGGTGCTGGTTACCGCGCAAAAGCGCTCGGAAAACATGCAGGACGTGCCGATCAGCATCCAAACGCTGAACACCAAGACCATCGAACAACTGAACATCAATGACTTCGCGGATTTCGCGAAGATGCTGCCCGCAGTGTCGACCTCGCCCTCGCTGGCAGGGGTCGGCTTCACAAACATCTACTTCCGCGGTGTCACCACCGGCGGTGACGGTCAGGCCACCCTCTCGCAGCCGAGCGTGGGCCAGTACCTCGACGAAATGCCCATCACCACCGTGCAGGGCAACCTCGACATCCACATGTACGACATCGCCCGGGTAGAAGCCCTGGCAGGCCCCCAGGGCACCCTCTACGGCGCGAGCTCGCAGGCGGGCACCATCCGCGTCATCACCAACAAGCCCGATCCGGGCGAGTTCTCGGCGAGCTACACCCTCGAGGGTAACCAGGTCGACGGCGATGACATGGGCTACAGCGGCGAGGGATACGTCAACATCCCGCTGAGCGACAAGGCCGCAGTGCGTATCGTCGGCTGGAAGCGCAAGGACGCCGGCTACATCGACAACGTCCTGCGTAGCCGCACCTATCCCGGCGACCAAAGCACCGAGGCTGACGACATCACTGTCAATAACAGCAAGTTCGCCAAGGACAACTACAACACGGTAGACACCGAGGGCGGCCGTGCGTCGCTGCGCGTCGACCTGAACGACGACTGGACCGTCACCGGCACCCTGATCGCGCAGCAGCAGTCCGCGGAAGGCAACTTCGGTGAAGACCTGAGCGGCTTCGGCGGCAGCGAAGGCGACAAACAGGTCTCCCACATCCAGGAAGAGTTCGTAGACGACAACTTCTACCAGGCCGGCCTCACCATTGAAGGCCAGGTGGGAATGTTCGACGTCGTGTACTCCGGCTCTTACCTGAACCGGAACCTGAACAGCTCCTTCGACTACTCCGATTACTCGTACTTCTACGACGTTGCCTATACCAGCGGCTACTTCGCAGCGCTGCACGTCAAGGAAGGTGCGTTCCCCGGTGATACGGCAGACCGCATCTGGCCTGGCGCCCGCTACGGCAACAACGACAACTACGACCGGAAGACCCACGAGATCCGGATCAGCAGCCCGCAGGACAACCGCGTCCGCGGCATGATCGGCGCGTTCTTCATGGACTCGCTCCACAATTTCGAGCAGAAGTGGAAAGTCGATGGGCTCTCCTCGACCATGGAGATGAACTATCTCGAAGGCACCAACGCCAACTTCAACGACATCGTCTATTTGAACAACATGGACCGGGAGGATACCGACAAGGCCGTCTTCGGTCAGTTGGCCTTCGATATCACCGACGACCTCGAGTTCAAGGTCGGGGCGCGTTACTTCAAGCCGGAAACCACGATCGACGGTTTCTTTGGCTTCGGTCTTGGCTTCAACCGTGCCCGTGTGCCGGGCAGCCGTCCCTCGGACGTGAACGAGCCGGGTGATCCTGCGAACGGTGGTGACGGCGCGTTCGTGCCGTGGGGCCAGGCGTTCTCCGGCAACGGTGAGTGGCGCTGCCCCTCGCAGGCCGACTACGGCGATACCCCTTGCAAGAACGTCGACAAGGGTATCAAGGAAAGCGACAACATCTTCATGGCTAACCTGAGCTACAAGGTCAGCGATGACGCCATGGTGTACGCGACCTGGTCCGAGGGCTACCGCCCCGGCGGTATCAACCGCAACCCCTTCGCCGGCGAGTACGTGTCTGACTTCCTCACCAACTGGGAACTCGGCTGGAAGACGCAGTGGTTCGACAACTCGGTGCAGTTCAACGGCGCCGTGTTCTTCGAGGAGTGGGAAGACTTCCAGGTCGGCTTCCAGGGCGCCAACGGTATCACGCAGAACGTGAACGGCCCGACTGCAGAGATCCTGGGTACCGAGATGGACGTCCTCTGGGCGGCCACCGAGAACCTGATGATCATCTCCTCGTGGGCGTACTACGACAGCGAGATCCAGGACGACTACTGCCCCAACTGCCAGGGCACGCTCGACATCAACGGTGACGGCGACGTCGGCGATGCCGGCGAAAGCGCCAACTGGGCTGACGCGGGCGAGCAACTTCCCCTCACGGCGAAGTTCAAGGGCAACCTGACGGCGCGCTACACCATGCCGGTAGGTGATTTCGAAGGCCACCTGCAGGCCACGCTGGCCTATCAGGGCAAGCGCAACTCAAGCCTCGACATCCGCGACATGGAACTCTACTACCCCGAGTTCAAGGAAAACCTGTTCGTCGACCTGACTGCAGGTCTCGAAAAGGAGAGCTACGCCGTCGAGGTGTTCATCAAGAACGTGACCAACGAGGACACGCCCCTTGCGATCACCTCGCAGTGCGCCCCGACGACCTGCGGAGAGCAGATCTACGGGATTCCGGCGCGTCCGCGCACCATCGGCCTGAAGTTCACCCAGAACTTCTGATGCCTGTGGTCTGAGGCGGCCCTTGTGGCCACCACACAAACGCCCGCGGCTCACCCCGCGGGCGTTTTCGTTTCTGCGGCATGGTCTGTTCGGATCCGGTGTGGGTGTGTGACGCAAAAGGCGGTTGAGTTTGTTTCCCTGTGGCGCAAAACTTCGCGCTGATTCAAGCGCCTGTTCACTGTCAGACCGGCCAATCCGGCGCCGGCCCTGATACTGTTCGCAGCTGAAAACCGGAGTGCCTGCCCATGTCTGATTACGGCCTGATCATCGACAACCGCAAAGTGGCCACGCTGGCCTCGTTCGACGTCCCCAACCCTGCCACGGGCGAGCTGGTGGGCAAGGCGCCGGTTGCCACGCGCGCGCAACTTGATCAGGCGGTTGCAGCGGCCGAGCGCGCCTTCGCCACGTGGAGCAAAGAGCCTGAGGCGCGCCGCAAACAGGCGTGTCTGGATATCGTGGGTGTGCTGCAGGCACATGCGGGCGAGCTCGCGCGTCTGCTCACCCTGGAGCAGGGCAAGCCGTTGAAGGGCATGGGCTCCGAGTTCGAACTCGGTGCCTGCATGGCCTGGGCCGGCGCGCAGGCCTCCTTCGACCTGCCAGTCAAGATCCTCGAAGACACGCCCCAGAGCCGTGTCGAGATCCACCGCCGTCCGCTCGGTGTGGTGGGTTCCATCACGCCGTGGAACTGGCCGCTGATGATCGCGATCTGGCATGTGGTGCCCGCGATCCGTACGGGCAACACCGTCGTGATCAAACCCTCGCCCTACACGCCCCTCGGCACGCTGCGCATGGTGGAGCTCATCAACGAGGTACTGCCGCCCGGCGTTCTGAACGCCGTATCGGGCACCGATGAACTCGGCCAGTGGATGACCGAACATCCCGGCATCAAGAAGATCGTGTTCACCGGCTCTTGCGCCACCGGCAAGAAAGTCATGGCGAGCGCCGCGGGGAATCTCAAACGCCTCACGCTGGAGCTTGGCGGCAACGATGCCGCGATCGTGCTGCCGGGTGCGGACGTGGCTGGCATCGCGCCGAAGATCTTCGGCGGTGCGTTCATCAACTCTGGCCAGACCTGCGCTGCCATCAAACGCCTCTACGTGCATGACAGCCTCTACGAGCCGATGTGTCAGGCGCTCGCCGGCATCGCGCAGGCCACGCCCGTGGGCAACGGTCTGGACGAGTCGAACATGATGGGCCCGCTGCAGAACCGCATGCAGTTCGACAAGGTGAACGCACTGGTTGAAGACGCGAAGGCGCACGGTGCGCGCATCCTCTGCGGGGGCTCGCCCACGGGTGGCGTCGGCAACTTCTACCCGCTCACCATCGTGGCCGATGTCACGGACGGCGTGCGTCTGGTCGACGAAGAGCAGTTTGGTCCGGTGCTGCCGGTGATCCGTTACAGCGATGTCGACGAAGTCATTGGGCGCGCCAACGCGAGCGAGTTCGGTTTGAGTGGTTCAGTGTGGTCTTCCGATATCAGCGCGGCCGCCGCGGTGGCGGCACGGCTCGAGTGCGGCACGGCCTGGGTCAACAAGCACGCCGCCATTGCGCCGAACGTCCCCATGGGTGGCGTGAAGGCCTCGGGGATGGGCGTGGAGTTCGGCGAGGAAGGCCTCGCCGAGTACACCGACATGCAAGTGATCAGCATCGACAAGACCTGAGCGCCGCCCTGTGCCTGTGCGCGGTTCATCGGGTTCCATGAGGAGTCAGACATGAAGAAGTGGATCGGCTTCCTGCTGTTCGGCGCAGCGCTTGCGCATGCAGAGTTGCCCGCAGAAAAGACCGGCATCATCCGCACGCTGCCGGTGCCTTATCCGCCGCACTGGATCCTCGCCCACGACGGGGCGTTCTTCCACATGAGCGATGGCAAGGTGGTGGTGCTCGACGCGGACGCCGAAACCGGCGCAGCCCAGTACAAGGGCATGATCAACCACGGCTTCATGGGCGGCTTCGCCACCTCGCGCGCGCGGAAGGAACTCTACGTCTCGGAGAGTTTCTACTCCCGCGGACAGCGCGGTGAGCGCACCGACGTCTTCACCATCTACGACCAGTCCACCCTGGCGCCGACGGGCGAGGTGGTCTTGCCGGGCGGCAAGCGTTTCAGCGGTTTGCCGCAGGTGCACTCCGTGCAGGTGATCGGAGACGACCGCTTCGCGCTGTCGTTCAATTTCAACCCGGGCAGTTCGGTCTGGGTGGTGGATCTCGAGAAGCGCGCCATCGCCACCGAGGTGCCGATTCCCGGCTGTGCACTCATGTACCCGACGGGCAAGCGCGGCTTCAGTTCGCTCTGCGCCGACGGCGCGTTTTTCAGCGTGCAACTCGACGAGAACGGCAAACTTGCCAAGGAAGTGCGCGGCAAACCGGCCCTGGACGTGGAAGCTGATCCGCTCTTCGAGAAGCCCGCGCTGCACGCCGGCATGGGCTGGTTCCCGACGTTTGGCGGCCAGATGCTGCCCGTGGATTTTCGCGGTGATGTTGCCAAGCCGGGCAAGCCCTGGTCGCTGCTGGATACGGCAGACCGCGAGGCAGGCTGGGGCCCCGGTGGCTGGCAGTTCCTCGACACCGATTCCACGGGCAAGATCTACATGCTCTTCCATGTGAAGGGCGAGAAATCCTCGCACCAGGATTCCGGCACCGAGGCCTGGGTGTTCGACCCCGCCTCGAAGAAGCGCGAGCGGCGCATCACGCTGAAGCATCCGGCCATGTCGATCATGCTTACCCGTGACGACAAGCCCCTGATGGTCGCAGTGGGCAACAACGAGACGGGCGCCTTCGTTCTTGATGTCTACGATGCGCTGAGCGGCCAGTGGCTGCGCACGCTTGCCGACTTCGGCGCCGAGACGCCGTTCCTCGTCTTCCCCGCACCCTGAGACATGACACTGCCCATGGTGGATCCCGTGATCGCGCTCGGCCTCGTTCTGCTGCTCGGCTGGGTGCTGCTCGACGCCGGTCTCGGCAAGCTGCGCGACGTGGCACTCACCGCGGCGCATATCGACGACTACCGTCTGCTTCCGGACGGTGCGGGCGCCTGGCTCGCGCGGCCGCTCGCGGTGTTCGAGGTGGCGCTCGCAGTACTCCTGCTCCTGCCCTTTGCCCGGGTGCCGGCCTTGCTTTGTGCCGCGGCGATCATCGGCGCCTATGGCGTGGCGATCACGGTCAATCTCCTGCGCGGCCGCCGTGACATCGACTGCGGCTGCGGCGGGGCAGGTCAGTCGCAGCGCCTGAGTGTCGCGCTGCCCTTGCGAAACGCTCTTCTCGTCGCAGCCGCCCTCGTCGCCGCGGCCTCTCCGGGCGTGCCTTCCCACTGGTCGGGCTGGCTGTTCGCGCTCTTTTGCGCGGCGGTCGTGGCGCTGCTTTACGCCAGCGTGAACGGCCTGCTCGCCAATCAGCAGCAACTGGAGCGCCTGCGATGAACAACGCGCTCCTCGTGTCCTCCGTGCTGCTCTGGATCGTCGTGCTGGTGATGGCGGTGGTGATCTTCGCGCTGGTGCGCCAGATCGGCGTGCTCTACGAGCGTGTGGCACCGGCGGGCGCGCTGATGGTGAATCGCAAACTCGGCGTCGGACAGGAGGCGCCCCGCGTAATGGCGCAACGCCTTGATGGCGGCACGCTGGAGGCAGGCGTCCCGGCGGCGGGACGCAGTCAGTTGCTGTTCTTCCTGGCGCCCGACTGCCCGCTCTGCAAATCGCTGCTGCCGGCGGTGCTGTCTGCCGCCCGTGCGGAGCGCGACTGGCTCGACCTCGTCTTTGCCAGCGACGGCGATACCACGCCGCATGCGGAGCTTGTGCGTCGTCACGGGCTTGAGGGGTTCCCGTACCTGCTTTCCGAGGTGCTCGGCCGCAGTTACGGTGTCTCCAAGCTGCCGTATGGTGTACTTATCGACGAGCAGGGGCGTATCGCCTCGCTCGGCATCGTGAACTCGCGTGAACACCTCGACAGTCTGTTCGAGGCCAAGGAGCGCAAGGTGGCATCCATCCAGGAATTCGTGGGGAGATCAGGGTGATGAACTGGCTCGACAAACTGATGGAAGGCGGCGCACGTCGTGTGGCGCAGCACAGTTCCCGGCGCGGGCTGCTGCGTGGCCTGGGTTCGGCGCTGGTGGGAACGGCGGCGCTGCCGCTGTTGCCCGTGGCCCGTGCCTCGGCGGCCGATGCAGCCCCCGGAATGCCGGCAGACCCGGGCGATCCCGCCTCCTGCGATTACTGGCGCTACTGCTCCATCGACGGCTTCCTGTGCTCCTGCTGCGGCGGTAGCCAGAACGAGTGTCCGCCCGGCACGGAGATGTCGCCCATCACCTGGATCGGCACCTGTCTGAACCCTGCCGACGGCAAGCACTACATCATTTCCTACAACGATTGCTGCGGCAAAAGCTCCTGCGGCACCTGCCTCTGCAACGCGAACACGATCGATCGGCCGGTCTACCGTCCGGACCTGTCGAACGATCTCAACTGGTGCCTCGGCACCAAGAGCGCGATCTACAACTGCTCCACCGCAATCGTGGTCGGTCTGGCGATCAACCCGAAGGAATAGTCGCCGTGATCACGGGGTCGCGCTTCGTGCGGTCACTCTGCGGCGTGGCCTTCGTGTTCGCACTGGGCGGCGTGGCGCAGGCGACGGAGGACAGTCCGCAGGTCGATTACATGCTGCGCTGCCAGGGTTGCCATGTGGGCGATGGCAGCGGGTATCCCGGCAAGGTGCCGGATCTGCGCGTGTCGATGCCCGCGTTGCTGGGGAGTGTGGAAGGACGCGAGTTCCTGTTGCGCGTGCCTGGCGCCTCGCTGTCCGTGCTCGACAACGCGCAGCTCGCGCGGGTCTACAACTGGATGGTCGATGAGTTCCTGCCTGGCGGCGCGCCTACGGGCTTCGTGCCCTTTGACGCCGCGGAGGTGGAGCGCGCGAGGACGCGGCCCCTCGCCGATGTGAATGCCGTCCGCATTCCGCTCGCCGCAGCGGCCGGCATTCCCACGGTCTACTGAAGCTCATGATCCTCGGCGTGCATCACCCCGCCATGGCGGTGCCGGACATGCAGTCTGCTCTCGCGTTCTATTGCGGCGTTCTGGGTTTCCGCGTGGTGATGGAAGCCGAACTCCCCGCGGGCTGGGAGCCGATGTCACGCGCGCTGGGTCTCGCGGATGCGGCGAGCACGATCCGCATGGTGCGCAAGGGGAACTCCTGCATCGAGTTTTTCGAGTTCCGCGCGCGCGAGGAGGGTGATCCCCAGCGCCCGGTGAATCGCACGGGCATCTCGCATATCGCACTTGCCACGGATGATTTCGAGGCCGACCACACGATGCTCCTGGCGCAAGGCGTGCCCTTTCATTCGGCGCCCTTCGGCGATGCGCCGCACCGCTTTGCTTACGGGCGTGATCCCTTCGGCAATGTGATCGAGCTGCTGGAGCATATGGGTGGCAACCGGATGTCGCTCGATTTCAGCGAGTGATGCTGGTCGGGGGCACGGCCCCCTGCAACGCAACATGCGTGGTGAAATCGGGCCATGCCCGCGACATCAGCCCCTGAGGCTAAACTCCCCGAGATAACTGTCACTCCGCCCGGAATCACCACGTGCCCCACGCCCTCGAAGCAGACGTGCTCGTCGCCGGCGCAGGCCCTGCCGGTGCCACTGCGGCACTCGGACTCGCCCGGCTCGGCTACACGGTGTGTGTGGTGGGGATGCCGCGGCCCTTCGATGCCTGCGAGGGTATCTCCCGTCGCGTGGTCGAGGCACTGCAGCATGCGGGCTTTCTCGCGGCGCTCGAACAGATCCCCCCGCCCGGACTGCGCGAGGTCGACTGGAACGGCGAACGCCGCGCACAGAACACCGAGAGCCTGATCTGGCGACCCGCCTTCGATGCGGCATTGATCCCTGATCTTCGTGATGCAGGTGTGCGCGTGGTGCAGGCCCGCATTGCCACGCTTCTGCACAATGAGGGTGTGCCGGGAGTGCGTCTTTCCGACGGCACCGAACTGCGTGCCCGCATCGTGCTCGAGGCTCGTGGACGTGCCGCACCGCAGGGCAGGGCAGTGGGGATGCGCGGTCCGGCCACGCTCGCCGTGCTGCAACGAGCCCGCGGCCCCCGCGCACGGCCCGGTTCCTCCGTATTTGCCTGCCCCGATGGCTGGGTCTGGCTCGCGCGGCTTGCCGATGGGCAACACTACATACAATTCTGCGTGGCTGCCGACGCGCCGGACCTGCCCAAGCGGCCCGGGCTTGCGGCGTGGACGCGTGAGCGCATCGCCGCACTGCCCCAGGCACAGGCGTGGCTCGAGGGCTGCGAGAGCGCTGGCCCGCCCACGGCGCGAGCCAGCACGGCCCTGCTGCACGCGCGTCCATGGGAGCACGGCGTGCTCCGCGTGGGAGATGCCGCCATGGCGGTCGATCCGCTCTCGGGAAACGGGATTTTCCAGTCGCTGTCCTCGGCTACCACGGCGCCGGCGGTGGTCCATACGCTGCTGCAGCGTCCGGCTGACGCTGCACTGGCGCTGGGATTCCACGCGGCGCGATTGCACGAAACGTTTCTGCGCTTTGCCCGCATCGGGCGGGATTTCCACGCCGCCGAAACGCGCTGGGCAGAGCAGCCCTTCTGGCAGGCACGCGCGCAATGGCCGGATACGGAGCCCGCACATGGGCTGTTGCCGCGCATCGTGGGCGCGGCGCGCCGGCCCGTGATCGAGGACGGATTCATCCGCGAACGCGAAGTGATGATCACTACCGGGCAGCCGCTCGGCGTGTGGCGCGTCGAGGGTGTGGAGGTGGCCCCACTGCTGCGGGAATTGCCGCATGAGCCTGCAGCGCAAGCAGCCGCGCTGGCGCAGAGGGTCGACGCGGCGACGAGCTCGCCCGCGCAGCGCCGGCACCTCGAGGCCTGGTTCCTGCGCCACGGCCTGACGGCTGTGCCTTCGGCTTCATCCGAATAGACTGCGCGCATCCGCCCCTGAGTACTGCCCATGAGCACCCCGCTGCGCATCGACTTCGTCTCCGACATCTCCTGCCCGTGGTGCGCGATCGGGCTGAGTGCACTGGAGCAGGCGCTCGCGCGCATCGGCAGCGGCGTGCAGGCCGAGATCCATATGCAGCCCTTCGAGCTGAACCCGCAAATGCCGCCGGGCGGGCAGGACATCACCGAGCATCTCGCACAGAAATACGGCAGCACGCCAGAGCAGCACGCCGTCATCCGCGAGACGATCCGGGAGCGCGGTGCCGAACTCGGCTTCGTGTTCCGCCTCGAGGGGCGCGATCGCATCTACAACACTTTCGACGCGCACCGTCTGCTGCACTGGGCGGGTGAGTCCGACACGGTGCCTGCGGGGCGACAGCAGGCGCTGAAGAAAGCCCTGCTGCGCGCCTACTTCACCGAGGGCGAGAACCCGTCTTCGCACGAGGTGCTGGCGCGTGCAGCGGGCGCGGCCGGGCTTGATGCGCAGGATGCGCTGGAGGTGCTGGGCAGTGGCCGTTACACCGACGCCGTGCGCGAGCGCGAGGCGTTTTTCGCCGGAGCGGGCATCAATTCCGTTCCCGCCGTGATCGTGAACCGCAAGTACCTCATCTCCGGC
>CAIXOY010000279.1 GCA_903921135.1 uncultured Gammaproteobacteria bacterium | reverse complement strand
TGGCCGAGCCGCGCGAGCGCGAGCTTCGTCTGCGCCACGCGGCGCGCATCGATGTCGGTGGCGCCCCCGGCGGCGTAGCCGACAATGAAGCGTATGGGCCTGACCGGGTAATCCTGTTGCGGCTGCTGGGCCTGCGCCAGGGGCGCGGCCAGCAATGCGGCAGTGGCGGAGATTGCAGTCAATGCAAGCAGGCTTGTTCGCACGGTGATCCTCCTCGTTATTGTTTGAATGATCCTGACCAGCGATGTGGCGTTACTGTTGCCTTGCATCGGCCTGTGCGGCGGACAGCCCGCGCAGGCCGGCAATCCTCAGGCTGCGTTTCGCGCGCCCGATGCGCTCCGTGCGCTGCGTACGGCGGGTGTAGCGGATTCCTTTCCTGCAGCCGCCGCGATGCCACCCCAGCGGCACGCAATGGCTTCGGCACCGGCGATCACCTCGGCAATGATGTCGGCCGCGCCCTTCACTTCCTTCACCAGCGCTGCGCTCTGGCCTGCGGCGCCGTCGCCGTTCTCCAGATCGCCCAGCATCTGCACGCGATACTGGCCATTGATGGTGGGGGACGGGTTGGAGCCGATGATGGACGGCGGCACCGAGGCGATCAGGTCCTTCAGCTCATCGATGGCATTGCGCCGGTCCATGTCGACCATCTTCACGGTGAAGTCGGTCTTCAGCACGCGCGACAGCCGGCCGAGGATGCGCTGGGTCATGACCGTGGCGGCATCGGGCGAATTGACGATCGCCTCCTTGAAGCGCGGGTGGACATGGCATTCGCTGGCGGCGAGGAAGGCAGTGCCCATCTGCACGCCCTCGGCGCCCAGCGCCATGGCCGCCATGAAGCCGCGCCCGTCGGCAATGCCGCCGGCGGCCACCACCGGAATGTCCACGGCCTGCGCCACCAGCGGGGTCAGCACCATGGTGGTGATTTCATCGGCGCCCTCGATGCCACCGGCCTCGTAGCCTTCGCACACCACGATGTCCACGCCGGCTGCCTGCGCGGCGATGGCCTGGCGCACATTGCTCACCACATGGATCATCTTGATGCCGGCCGCCTTCAGCTTGCCGGTGAGGATCTTCGGGCTGCCGCCGGAGGTGATGACCACATCGACCTTCTCCTCGATCAGCATGGCGATCTGGTGGTTGGCGAAGTTGTCGAGAAAGAACAGCGGCACATTGGCGCCCACCGGCTTGTCGGTGAGTGCCTTGGCGCGCCGGATATGCTGGCGCACGTTCTCGATACGCTCGGTCATGGGCGACCAGCCCGGATTGGCGGCCACCACGCCCAGCCCGCCGCCATTGGACACCGCAGCGGCCAGTTCGCCGTTGCCGGCAATGGCCATGCCGCCTTCGAGGATGGGATACCTGATGCCGAGAATGTCAGTCACGCGATTGCTGAACACGATCAGGGGCTCCGGTTTGTGCGTGGGATTGCGGGGGATTATCCGCCCAGGGGCAGGCAGCCGCAAACGGCGGGGTGGACATGCAGCGTGGGAGGAGCGCTGAGTCGACTTGAGGTTCCCCGCAAAATTCGGATACTTACGATAGAGCAAAATATTGCGATATTGGAGGTGTTTGATGAAGAAGCTACCGAGGGTGAGCTACACGACAGAGTTCAAGTTGGCGGCGGTGCAGCTGGTGGAGGCCGGGCGAAAGCCTGCGGAGGTTTGCAGGGAGCTTGGGGTTATTGAGCAAACCTTGCACAACTGGCTCAAAGCGCATCGGGAGGGCCGCTTGGGCCATCACCAGGTCAAGGCCCTGACGCCGGATCAGATGGAGCTATCGCGGCTACGGGCCGAGGTGGCCCGGCTCAAGATGGAGGCCGAAATTTTAAAAAAGGCAGCCGCGTACTTTGCCAGGGAGTCGCTGTGAGGTACGCGTTTGTTGAGCAGCAAAGCGGCTTCTATCCAATCGAGGTGTTGTGCAAGGTGATGACAGTCAGTACCAGTGGCTACGCGCACTGGAGAGCGAGGCGGGAGCGCTCAAAGCCTGCTGGCAATCGCCTGGGCGATGCTCATTTGCTGACACAGATCCGGGCGATTCATGCGCGAACCCAGCGGGCTTATGGCTCACCGCGCATCTTCGACGAGCTCAAGGACAGTGGCTATTCAGTGAGCAAGGCCCGCGTGGAACGTCTGATGCATCACCACGGTATTCGGGCGAACCACAAGCGCCGTTTCAAGGCGACGACCGATTCCAGGCACACCCTGCCGGTGGCCCTCAACGTGCTGAATCGGCAATTCACCCCGGAGGCGCCCAATACGAGCTGGGTGGCCGACATCACCTATATCGCCACGGCAGAAGGCTGGCTGTACCTTGCGGTAGTAATCGACTTGTACGACCGAGCGGTCGTGGGCTGGTCAATCAAGCCCAGGATGACCGCCGACATCGTGATCGACGCTCTGACCATGGCCTGGTTCCGGCGCAGGCCGGCCCAGGGATTGGTGCATCACTCTGACCGCGGGAGCCAATATGCCAGCCATGCCTTCCAGGCCAAACTCAAGCAATGGGGCATGGTGTGCTCGATGAGCCGCAAGGCCAACTGCTGGGATAACGCGGTGGCCGAGAGCTTCTTCAACAGCCTGAAGAATGAGCGGGTGCATGGGCAGCGTTATCTCACACGGGCCCAGGCTCAAGCCGATTTATTTGATTACATAGAGATATTTTACAACCGGAGTCGTCGCCACTCCGCGCTTGGCGGCAAGAGCCCGGCTTGGATGTATCAAGCCTGGCTACAACGCCATCAGGCACAATTGGCGGCATAACCATGCGCTCTGCTTAGTATCCGAAGAAAGCAGGGAACCTCAATTGCATGAACCCTGCACACGGCTGTTGCCTTGTAGAGGGGAAGCACCGGAGGACACTGAGGGCCCGCATCCGGTCATGACTGGCGAACGATCAAGGCAGCGGGAGAAAATCCCCCCGCTCGTTCGCTGCGCTCACGAGTCTGAAGATCATCTAGCCGGCCTCCCACCGCGGTGAGGCGGTGGGGTTAAAGTGAGTTTGCGAACTTGCGATA
>CAIXOY010000278.1 GCA_903921135.1 uncultured Gammaproteobacteria bacterium | reverse complement strand
AGTTCACACCTCACGATGTCGTCGAATCCTTGAGTCGTGCCCGACCTTTCCGCCGGTTTGAATGTAGATCTCGTCCACTTCGTAAGGGATCGCGGGAGCTCGACTTAAGACATCCTGCGATTTACCGGTCTCCGCTGCTATCTGTGCCTTTATCATTACCTCAAGACAGTGATAGGCATGCTCTGGTCGAACGAGGAGCGGCGCTTCATGGAGCACGCACTCAACGAGGTGTCGGAGCCCCGCTGTCCATGGCCAGGTCGGATCGGCCTCGCCGTAAAGCGTCCAGCCCGGAGCATCGGTTTTTGTGATCTCGTAACCTTGCGGAGCCCAGTCATCGCCAAGCATCTGCGCAACGCCAGTCAGACCGTAGAGTTCTAGAGCTGGCGACCGGTAGTCCTGCATCGTGAACCCAGTCGTCACGGACGCAAAACGAGAGTCACCAAAATCAAGCAAGATCTGAAAGTTGTCGAAGTTCTCGACTTTTATAGACTCCCCATCAACCACCCGTTCTGGGATCGCAGTGCCAGCCATTGCGGTCACCCTTTGCACACTGCCCATCAAACCCACAAGCGAAGTGATGTTGTAGACCCCAAGATCGAAAAGAGGTCCTCCTCCGGTGCGGTAGAACCACTGCCCCCAGGACGGCCCAGACCAGCCATATCGCGCACGCGCCGTGAGTACTGAACCAATCTCCTTATCAACAACTACCTTTTTCCACAGCGCTTGGTACGTCGGACTCAGAACTACGTGGGGAGCGCAAACGAGGGTTCGATTGCACTCGGCAGCAAGCAACACGAGTTGAGCGGCAGTCTCCAAGTTAGTCGACATGGGCTTTTCGACAAGGACGTGCTTGCCCGCCCGCAGGGCGGCGGCCGCGATCTCAGCGTGTTCCATCATTGAGGTAATCACAAGTACGGCATCGACGTCAACTCGGTCGAGAACTTCCTGGTAATTGGTCGTGAACGGTAGAGCGCGATTGAGGAACATTTGGCCGCGCGAAGCGCGCGACGCATCTACGTCGCATAGGATTGTCGTCTCCAGTAGACCCTCGTATTCAAGGTCGCGGATCGACTTCGAATAGGGCTCGAAGACGCTGCCGAGGCCGATGACGCCCAGCCGAAGCGGGCCTGCCATTCTTGATGTCATGTGTAAAATGTTTCCATCTGTGTGTTGTATCTTCTCGACTTTTCGATTTATCGAATTGCCGGTAGTAGTACACCTGTCGGGTCTGAGCCACGAACCATGAGACCGTGACCTCTCACCTCTAGGCCGGGATAAAACGAACCAGACATAAGACTCGTCGTTGGATCCTTATATTCCATGGTCATTCCCCGGCGAGGTGATGCGGATTGATTCGGATCCGAGGCGTGGAGTGTTAGTGCGTGCCAGAAAACGGCACCGCCCGCTTTCATCGGCAGCGCCACGGAGCTTGCTTCGAATCCAGACGTATCCCCGACAACTCGGTTCACGAACCTATCCCCATCGAAATGATTCGCGAGCCCCGTTCGGTGGCTTCCCGGAACAACCTTGAGACAACCGTTCTCGGGAGTCGAGTCATCGATATACACCTGGCAAGCAACCAAGCGTGCTTGGTCGTGTACGAAGAACGCCAGATCTTGGTGCCAAGGAGCGCTCAAGCCCTGCCGGGCAGGTTTCATCATGAACATCGTGTAGTACAACGCAACGTTGGGGCCAAGGAGGCCCTCGATTACGTCGAGAATGGCGGGATCAGACGCAAGTTCCATCCACTCACCTCCAAGTTCATGCGGGTCGCAGATCTGTTGGACGACTCCCGGACTACCAGTGCTTCCAAAAGTCGACAACTTAAATCTCTCATTGCTAGCGCCGAGGTTTGACCCTATCTCAACCAGCCGGTCTGCAGATTTACGAAGATTTGACACCCGATCAGCTCCGATGAGGTTAGGGATCGCCAGATAGCCGTTCGTTTCCCAGAATTCTAATTGTTCTTCAGTAATCAACGCATACGACCTTTTATCTAGAAACCGAAATCGTGCTGAAATCCGCTAGCGATAAAGCGGTGAGAATATCACTCGCCGAGAACTAGCTTTCGCTCCTCCTCGAGTTGTGCCACTACCTCAGCCGGCCCAACCTTCCCAGTGATAAAATCAATGGCGTTGCGCTCATGAGCCGCTTGGACAGAATTGGGCATCGACAAGT
>CAIXOY010000277.1 GCA_903921135.1 uncultured Gammaproteobacteria bacterium | reverse complement strand
TTCGGCGACCAGAGTTGCGCGCCCACGCCGATGAAGCCTGCAACGCTGCCCAGTATCACGGAGCGCGAGGGCACGCGGCGCGGGTTCAGTTTCACCAGCCAGCGCGGCGCATCGCCCTTTTCGGCGAGCACGAAGAGCACGCGCGAGCAGACGTAGTAGCAGGAGTTCAGGCAGGAGAGCACGGCCGTGAGGATCACGAAGCTCATGATCGTGCTGGCAAGCGGGATGTCGAGCTTGTCGAGGGCTGCCGTGAACGGGGACTGTCCGGGCACGATGTCTATCCAGGGCACTACCGCCACGATCATGCTGAGCGAACCCACGTAGAAGAGCATGATCCTGCCGATGATCGAGGAGGTCATGCGCGCCACGGCCTTGGCGGGTTCGGAGGACTCGGCGGCGGCAATGGTCACGACTTCGGTGCCCATCATCGAGAAGATCACCGTTGTCACGGCGGCCAGCACGGCGAGGCTCCCCTTGGGCGCGAAGCCACCGTGTTCGGTGAGGTTGGAGAGCCCGGGGGAAGATTCCCCGTAGAACCCGAACACGTAGGCCGCCGCCACCAGGATGAACGCGATGATCGCGCTCACCTTGATCGACGAGAACCAGAACTCGAACTCCCCGAAGGAGCGCGCCGACATCAGGTTCACGCCGGTCATGATCACCATCAGCGCGCAGCCCGTCTGCCAGGTCTGCAGCGTGAGCCCGAGTTCCTGCAGGATGTTGGCGCCGGCGATGGCCTCGATCGGGATCACCACGGCCCAGAAGAACCAGTAGAGCCAGCCCACCGAAAAGCCCGCCCAGTTGCCGAGCCCTACACGCGCGAACTCGGTGAAGGAGCGCACTTCGGGCAGGCTGACGGCCATTTCGCCCAGCATGCGCATCACCAGCAGCAGGAGTGCGCCGGTCATCATGTAGGTCACGACAACGGCGGGCCCGGCTGCGTGGATGGCAGCACTGCTGCTCACGAAGAGCCCCGCACCGATGATGCCGCCGATGGTGATCATGAACATGTGGCGCGGCTGCAGTGAGCGGCTGAGCGTGTTGTCTTCGTGCTGCGCGGGCGTGGTGGACACGGCGTGGCGATCCTCGGGAACAGGGACTGAGCGGCAAACGGTAGCGTGAAACCGGCCCAAGGGATAGCGTAGAGTCCTCCTCCGCGTGCCGTTGTCATCGCGGCGGCCGGCGAATCGACCAACAAGAAACGGATGCCCCGAGCATGAGTCCCGCGCCTGACGCCCCCCACCTGAAGCGAAGCCTCGGTGTGCGCGACGTCGCGCTGTTCATGGTCACAGCGGGCTGTTCGCCGCAGTGGGCTGCCACTGCTGCCTCGGCGGGTCCGAGTTCTCTGGTGGTGTGGATCCTGGGCGGTCTGGGGATGTTCCTGCCGCTCTCGGTGTGCGTGGTGTTCCTGTCCTCGCGGCACCCGGACGAGGGGGGTCTCTACGTCTGGGCCAAGCGTGCCTTCGGCCCCATGGCGGGTTTCATGACGGGCTGGACCTATTGGACGTCCAACCTGCCGTATCTCACCGGGCTGCTCTATTTCTCGGCGGGCAGCGCGCTCTATCTCTTCGGCAGCCCCGATGCTGCCGCGAGCGCTTCGCCGCAGTACTTCATCCTGTTTTCTCTCGGCACGCTGGCCTTTGCGGTCTGGCTGAACTTCCTCGGGCTCGACGTGGCCAAGTGGCTGAACAACGCCGGCGCCCATGCGCGCTGGATGCAGTGTCTGTTGCTGGTGGTGCTGGGCGGCGTGATCTGGTGGCAGTTCGGGCCCGCGGTGCCGCTCACGGCCGAGTCCATGCTGCCCGGGTTCCGCCTGCAGGACTGGATTTTCTGGGGCACCATCGCCTTCGCGTGGACCGGGCCGGAGGCGGCCTCCTTCATGGGCGGCGAAATCCGCGACCCGCAACGCACCGTGCCGCGCGCGCTGATGACGGCCGCCCCGGTCATCGCGGCGGTCTATCTCCTCAGTACGGCGAGCGTGATCGTGGCCGTGGCCCCCGAGAACCTGAACGCACTGTACGGCGTGATGGAAGCCATCCGCATTTCGGCCGAGCGGCTCGGGCTCGCGTGGCTGATCCCGCTGGGCGCGCTGCTGGTGGTGCTGGATCGCGTGGCAGGCGTAGGGCTCTGGCTGGGCGCCTCGGCGCGCATTCCCTTCGCGGCGGGCATAGACCATTACCTGCCGCGCAGTTTCGCGCGGGTGCATCCTGTGCACGGTTCGCCCACGGTGGCGCTGTGGGTGCAGGCGGCCGTGATCGTGATCTTCGTGTTCGTGGGACAGGCCGGCACATCGGTGCGCGGCGCCTACAACGTGCTCGTGAGCCTGATGGTGGCGGCGACCATGCTGCCGTTCCTCGCGCTGTTCGCCTCGGCGATCAAGCTCTCGGGTGGCGAGCCGGTGCCCGGCGAGGCGCGCATTCCCGGAGGGCGCATCACGGTCGTGCTGATGGGTGTGGTGGGGCTGCTGACCACGCTGGCCGCCATCGTGCTTGCGCTGGTGCCCGCGCCCGGCGAGCAGCATCCGCTCCTCGCGCTGCTCAAGGTGGCCGGCACCACGCTCGCGTTGCTGGGTATCGGTGTGGTGGTCTATCTGTTCGGCAGCAGGGCCGCCCGGCGCGCTGCGGCCTAGGTCAGGCCCCCGAGCGCCACGGTGATCGCCTCGCCGTTCACGCCGCCGGCGGCGTCGCTGC
>CAIXOY010000276.1 GCA_903921135.1 uncultured Gammaproteobacteria bacterium | reverse complement strand
CGGCCCGCGCGGCCCGTTCGGCCGCCAGATCCCGTTCCAGCAGCGGCAGGCGATCGGCACGTTCCGAGATGCGGGCGAGTGGATCGCCTGAGGATTGCAGTTCCCGCCGGAGCGACTCCGCCAGATCACGCGCCTCGGCAACGCGGTCTTCGAGCCGGTCGCGCTCGGCCTCGGAGCCGGCGAGCCGTTCCTGTAGTACGGCGAGCGCGGACTGCCCCTCGGCGCGCGCGCTGGCTGCCGCGGCGTCGATGCGGGGGCGTAGGATCAGCCAGGCGAGGAGTTTGCCGAGGGCGAAGGCGGTGAGTAGACCGAGGATCACAGGCCAGTCAGCAGACAAGGTCATGTAGCAATCTTCCAATTTCGTATCAGATGTCGGTCATCCTGCGAATTCTCAGGCTGACTGACGGGGAAGTCGATGACATGGCGCGTACATCGCACGACAGAGGACTCCACCGCATCAAGGCACATGATCTGGAAAATGGGTTCCATCAGTGGAGTAACTGGCTGCTATAACGCTGCCCCAACCTCTCCCCATCCCTCAACCGCTTCACCCTTCTCCCCGTCGCCCGATACGCCGTGACGATGGTGCCGCCCTTCTCCACCACGGCCACGCCAGCCAGATGATCGAGGCGCTGGAGGGTGCGTTTTATCTCCTTGCGGGCGAGTTCGAGGGCGCGGTCGCTCAGCACCCAGCCGTCGTCGACCTGCTCGCCATAGCGCTGGATCAGATCGATGTCCTTGCGGGTGAGGCCGCGCTGGCGCTGGCGTACTTCGGCGTGCACGCTCAACTGGAACTCGAGACGTTCTTCGATGGCTTTGTTCGGCGTTTTCACGGGCGATGACCTCGGTTGGGGGTGGCGTTGGCGCAAGTGTCCCCGCGGGCGCGTCTCCGGCACCAGAGGTGGGCGTTTGCACATGTCGTGTTTTCGCGCAGACTCGGCGCGCCCTAACGGAAGGACGCCCGATGAGCACCACGCCATGGCCCTATGACTGGGACCTCCTCGCCCGCTACCGCCTGATCGAGACCGTCGCGCTGTGGGAAGGACGCCTCACCACCAACCACCTCTGCCATGCCTTCGGCATTGGCAGGCAGCAGGCCTCCAAGCACATCAACACCTACATCGAGCACGTGGGGCCCGGGAATCTCGAGTACGACACGCGGCAGAAGGGCTACAGGCCCACCCGGGATTTCCGGCCGCAGGTCACGGCGGGAGTGGCAGACGAGTACCTGCACCTGCTGAACCGTGACCGCGACCTTGCGCTTCGCTTCGAGAGCCTGGGGCTGCAAAGCGCCAACACCGAGGTGCTTGCGGCGCCAGTCCGCAACCTCACGCCTGCGATCCTGCGACCACTGCTGCAGGCCGCGCGCGAGGGCCTGCGGGTGGAGTGCGAGTACGTGTCACTTAGCAACCCCGAACCCGAGACCCGGGTGATCGCGCCGCATACCCTGGTGTTCACCGGCATCCGCTGGCACGTGCGCTCCTATTGCGAGAAGAACCGTGACTACCGAGACTTCGTGCTGAGCCGCTTCCGCGGCGAGGCCGACCTGCTGGGCGAGTCGCCGAACCCTGCGGCAGCAGATCTCAAGTGGAACACGCACGTGTCGCTTGTGATCGTGCCGGATACGCGGCTCACCCCGGCGCAGGCCTCCGTCGTGGAGCAGGACTACGGCATGGAGAACGGCGCTCTGCGGGTGCAGACCCGCGGCCCGCTAGTGCAGTACCTGCTGCAACTGCTGCGCATCGACACCAAGATTCTGGACGGCAACCCCTCGGCGCAGCAGATCGTGGTGCAGAACCGGGAGGAGGTGCGGCCCTGGGTGTTTGATTGATCATGGAACGCTGTAGACAAAACGTCTTGACGTCATACCGTCAAAATGGAAAGACTGCGCCCGGAGGTACCGGCCATGTCTGAACCCGTACGCGCAACCATCTACCTCGACCCGACATTGCACAGGGCGCTGCGCCTCAAGGCCGCAGACCTGCACTGCTCCATGTCGGATGTGGTCAACCGGGCCTTGCGGGAATCCCTCATCGAGGATGCGGAAGACCTCGAGGTAGCCGAATCACGGATCGCAGAACCCGAGATCAGCTACGAGGCCCTGCTGAAGGACCTGCGCAAGCATGGAAAGCTATAGGCTTTCGTTCAAACGCTCGGTCACCAAGGACTTTCGCAGCATCCCGCAAGAGGACGTCAGGCGGATCCTCTCGCGCATCGATGCTCTGGCGCTCGAACCGCGACCGCAGGGCTGTCAGAAGCTGACCGGGCAGGAGCGCTACCGCGTGAGGGTCGGTCGTTACAGGATCGTCTACGAGATACGGGACGAGTTGCTTCTTGTGATCGTGGTGGCGGTAGCTCACAGGAAGGGCGTTTACAGGTGAGAACATCCGAAGGGGCACAGCATGCACGATAAACACGGCGCCAATCGGCAGTTGAACCAGGCTCCTGGCGAGACTGAGGCTGGCGCACTGGTCCCCCGCTCCCGGGACGAAACCAAAGAGGCGCTCGCGTTGATCGAGATCCTGGCGCTCGGAACCGCTCAGGTCGAAGTAGGCCGGGTAAAACCCGCCGCAGAAGTCATCTCACGCTTGCGCGCAAAGCCGATATCAGAAGATTGAAGACCCGAACGTTCG
>CAIXOY010000275.1 GCA_903921135.1 uncultured Gammaproteobacteria bacterium | reverse complement strand
CTCTCGGGCAGCACGGTGGCGCGGTGGCGGGTGCCGAGGATCTCGATCTCGAGTTCCGTACCCACGGCCGCGTGCTCGGGCGCGATCATCGCGAGCGCGATCGATTTGCCCAGACGGAAGCCGTAGCCGCCGCCGGTGGCGCGGCCAACGGTTTTTTCACCGAGCAGGATGGGGTTGTTGCCCAGCGCGTCGGCGTCGGTCACGTCGTGGACTTCCAGCGTGCTGAACTGCCAGGCTGCGCCGCGCTCACGCCAGGCAAGCAGCCCGTCACGGCCCAGGAACTCGCCCTTGTCGGCGTGCACAAAGCGCTGCAGCCCGGACTCGTCTGCCGAGTACTCGATCGAGAGCTCGGTGCCGATCAGGCGGTAGCTCTTCTCTAGGCGCAAGGAGTTCATGGCGCGGATGCCGAAGGGCTTGAGCGGAATGTCAGCACCCGCCTCCATCAACGTGTCGAAAATGTGGTTCTGGTACTCCATGGGGTGGTGGAGTTCCCAGCCGGGCTCGCCCACGAAATTCACACGTGCGGCAAGGCAGGGTGCCATGCCTACCACCACCGACCTTGCCGAGAGCCAGGGGAATGCCGCGTTCGAGAAATCATCCCGCGAGACCCGCGAGAGCAACTCACGCGACTTCGGCCCCGCGATCACCAGCACGCCCATGGCGCTGGTGAGGTCCTGGAACTGCACGGAACCGTCGCGCGGCATGTGCTTCAGCAGGTAGTCGTGGTCGAGGCGCTGCAGGGCGCCGGCCGAGACGAGGTAATAGGAGTCTGCGGACTCGCGCACGATGGTGAATTCGGAGTGCACACCGCCGCGCGTGTTCAGCGCGTGCGAGAGCGACATGCGGCCATCGCGCACGGGGAGCTTGTTGGCCACGAAGCTGTCGAGGAAGGCCGCTGCGCCCGGGCCGCTCACGCGGCACTTGGCAAAGGCGCTCATGTCCTGGATGCCGACGTGCTCGGTGACGTGGCGGCACTCATTGCCTACGTGCTCGAACCAGCCCGCGCGGCGGAAGGACCAGTCATCCTTCTGCTCCACGTCGGGGGGCGCGAACCAGTTCGGGCGCTCCCAGCCGAACTTCTGACCGAATACTGCGCCGAGCGCCTTCATGCGCTCGTAGCAGGGGGTGGTGCGCAGCGGGCGCGCCGCAGGGCGTTCTTCGTCGGGGTAGTGCACCGTGAAGACGTCTGCGTAGGCCTCTTCGTTCTTGCGCTTGAGGTAGCCGTGGGTGGCGTAGTCGCCGAAGCGGCGCGGATCCACGCCCAGCATGTCGATGGTGGGCTCGCCCTCAACGATCCACTCGGCCAGCTGCCAGCCGGCGCCGCCCGCGGCGGTGATGCCGAAGCTGTGGCCTTCGTTCAGCCAGAAATTGCGGTGTTTCCACGCGGGGCCGACGATGGGGCTGCCGTCTGGCGTGTAGGCGATGGCGCCGTTGTAGACTTTCTTCACGCCCGCCTCGCCGAAGGCAGGCACCACGCTGATGGCGGAGTCGATGTGCGGCATCAGGCGCTCGAGGTCTTCCTGGAAGAGCTCGTATTCGGCGCCGTCTGCCGGGCCGTCCTCGTAGCAGCAGGGCGCGCCTTTCTCGTAGGGGCCGAGGATCAGGCCGCCGTTTTCCTCGCGCATGTACCAGGAGCCGTCCGGGTCACGGAGCACGCCCATCTCGGGCAGGCCTTGGCGGTGACGTTCCTGGATGGCCGGGTGCGGCTCGGTGACGATGTACTGGTGTTCTACGGGGATCACGGGGATATCGAGCCCCACCATGGCGCCCGTTTTGCGGGCGTAGTTACCGGTGCAGCTCACGATGTGCTCGCAGGTGATCTCGCCCTTGTCGGTGACCACGCACCACTCGCCGGAGGCGGTCTGGCGGATCGCGGTGACGCGGGTCTTGCGGTAGATGGTGGCGCCCCGGGCGCGGGCGCCCTTGGCAAGCGCCTGCGTGAGGTCTGCAGGCTGGATGTAGCCGTCTTCGGGGTGGCGGATGGCGCCGATCACGCCCTCGGTGTTGCAGAGGGGCCAGAACTCTTTCACCTGCGCGGGTGTCAGCACATCGACCTGTACGCCGATGGTGCGGGCGGTGGCGGCGTACTGCAGGAACTCGTCCATGCGGTCCCTGCGGCGGGCAAGGCGGATGTTGCTCACCTGCTTCAGGCCCACCGGCTGACCGGTCTCGGCCTCGAGGCTGCGGTAGAGCTGCACGGAGTATTTGTGGATCTGCCCCACGCTGTAGCTCATGTTGAAGAGCGGCAGCAGGCCCGCGGCGTGCCAGGTGGAGCCCGAGGT
>CAIXOY010000274.1 GCA_903921135.1 uncultured Gammaproteobacteria bacterium | reverse complement strand
CGTGCGCTCGTGCCGCAGTCGATCCGCTATCCGGAAGAACTCCCCGTCACGCAGGCGCGCGAGCGCATCCTCGAGGCGCTTGCCGCGAACCAGGTGCTGATCCTTGCCGGGGATACCGGTTCGGGAAAGACCACGCAGTTGCCCAAGCTCTGCCTGGAACTCGGTCGCGGCATCCACGGCATCATCGGCCACACGCAACCGCGGCGCATCGCGGCGCAGGCCGTGGCGGCGCGCCTTGCCGAGGAACTGGGCACCACCGGGGACGCGCGCGTCGCCGCGCAGATACGTTTTCAGGATCGCTCCACACCCGACACGCTCATCAAGCTGATGACGGACGGGATCCTGCTGGCCGAGATCCCGCGTGACCGCAAACTCCGGCGCTACGACACGATCATCATCGACGAGGCGCACGAGAGAAGCCTCAACATCGACTTCCTGCTCGGCTACCTGAAGCGCCTGTTGCCCGAGCGGCCGGATCTCAAGTTGATCGTTACCTCGGCCACCATCGACGTGGAGCGTTTTTCGCGGCATTTCCGCGGCGCACCGGTGATCGAGGTATCTGGTCGCACATACCCGGTTGATGTCTGGTACCGGCCGCCGCCCGAGGAAGACGCGGACATTCCGCAGGCGATCATCTCCGCGCTGCACGAGCTGATGGAGCACGAACGCGGCACGCCGTACGCGGGGCGCGGCGATGTGCTGGTGTTCCATGCAGGTGAGCGGGATATCCGCGAGACAGCGCTCGCGCTGCGGCGGGCGCAGATCCCCAACCTAGAGGTGCTGCCGCTCTATTCGCGGTTGCCGCAGCCGGAGCAGGCGAAGGTGCTGCGCCCGGGCGCACGCAGCGGGCGTCGCGTGGTGCTGGCCACCAACGTGGCCGAGACTTCGCTCACCGTGCCCGGTATCCGTTACGTGATCGACCCGGGGCTTGCGCGCTTGAGCCGCTACAGCGTGCGCTCCAAGGTGCAGCGTCTGCCGATCGAGCCCATCTCGCGCGCGAGCGCCGACCAGCGCAAGGGACGTTGCGGACGGCTTTCCGACGGCATCTGCGTGCGGCTTTACGCTGAAGAGGATTTCGCAAAACGCCCGGCCTTCACGGACCCGGAAATCCTGCGCACCAACCTCGCCTCCGTGGTGCTGCAGATGCAGGCGCTCGGCCTTGGCGAGGTGATGCGATTTCCCTTCCTGGAACCGCCCGAAGAGCGGCAGGTGAACGACGGCATCCGCCTGCTGGAGGAGCTGGGCGCGATCCACGGCAAGGCGCTCACGGGCGTCGGGCGCCGGCTTGCGCGGCTGCCGGTGGATCCCCGCATCGGGCGCATGCTGCTCGCGGCGGGTGAGCGCGGGGCCTTGTCCGAGATGCTGGTGATTGCCAGCTTCCTGAGCGTTCAGGACCCGCGTGAGCGCCCCGCCGACAAACAGCAGGCCGCAGACCAGAGCCACCGCAGGTTTGCCTCCGAGACCTCGGACTTCGTGGCCATGGTGAATCTCTGGCGTTACGCCGAGGAACAGCGCCAGGCGCTCTCGGCCAGTGCGTGGCGCAAGCTCTGCCAGCGCGAGTTCCTCTCGTACCTGCGGATGCGCGAGTGGCGCGACATCCACCTGCAACTGCGCCTGCTCTGTCGAGAACTCGGCCTGCGTGAGAACACCGCGCAGGCGACAGAAGAAGCGCTGCACCGCGCCGTGCTCGCGGGGATGCTCACGCACATCGGCACCCGCACCGAGGAGCGCGACTACGAGGGCGTGCGCGGGCGGCGTTTCTCGCTGCACCCGGGCTCCTCGCTTTTCCGCAAGCAGCCGAAGTGGCTGGTGTGCGCGGAGCTCGCGGAAACCACGCGCCTTTACGGCCGTCACGCCGCGGCCATCAAACCCGAGTGGGTCTTCCCCTGGGCCGATCCGCTGGTCAAGCGCGAGCATCACGAACCGCACTGGGCGGCGCGCGCGGGCAAAGTGCTGGCGACGGAGCGTGTGCGTCTGCTGGGGCTGCTGGTGTCCGATGCGCGCAGCGTTGACTACGCGAAGATCGACCCGGTCGAGGCGCGGAGGCTGTTCATCCAGAGCGCGCTGGTCGAGGGCGATTACCGCAGTCAGCAGCGTTTCTGGCAGCACAACCGTGCGCTGCTCGCAGAGATCGAGGAACTGGAGGCACGTGGCCGTCGTCGTGACCTGATGGTCGAAGACCGCGTGCTCTACGCCTTCTATGACGAGCGGCTTCCCGCGCAGGTCTGCGATCACCCCTCTCTCGAGAAATGGCTGCGTGTCGAGATCCCGCGCCATGCCGACGTGCTCTGCATGCCGCGCGAGCTGCTGCTGCGCAACGCCGGCACGGAGCCCGGTATGGCGCAGTTTCCGGATGCGCTGGAGTGGGAGGGATTGCGCGTGCCCCTGGTCTACCGCTACGAGCCCGGCCACGCGGCTGACGGCGTGACGGCGGTGCTGCCACTCGCGCTGCTGGAGCGCTTTCCACGTCACCTGCCCGGCTGGCTGGTGCCGGGCCTGCTGCGCGACAAATTGATCGCGCTGCTGAAGGCCTTGCCCAAACAGCACCGCCGTCCGCTGGTGCCGGTGCCCGATACGGTGGATGTGTTGCTGGGGCGTCTCGAGCGCGCGGAGCAGCCGCTCTGCGATGCAGTGGCTAGTGCGCTGCGGGAGTGGCGCAATGTGCAGATCCCGCGCGAGGCCTGGGACGAGGCCTCGCTCGATCCTTTCTACCGCATGAATCTGCGCGTAGTGGCCGCCGACGGTGAAGTGGTGGCGGAGGGGCGCGATATCGAAGTCATCCGGCAGCGTTTCGTGGAGCGCTCACGCGGGGAAGTCGCACGCGCCGCGCCGCGTGAATTGCCCAAGGCTGCGGTCACGCGCTGGGATTTCGGCGTCTTGCCCGCCAGCGTGCGGGTCAAAGGTGCGGGGCTCGATCTTCCGGGTTTTCCCGTGGTGCGCGATGCGGGCGAGGCGGTGCGCGTCGAGACGCTTGCGGATGCAGGCGAGGCGGCACGGGTGCATCGCGGCGGTTTGCGTCGCCTGCTGTTGATTGCCGTTGCGCAGGAGGCGACGTGGTTACGGCGGAACCTGCTTCGCGATACGAGGAGCCTCCTCGTGCTGGGCTCTCGCTTCGGGCGTGATGCGCTGGTCGAGGACATCCTGCACGCAGCGGTGGATGGCTGCCTGCCGGAGGACGCGCTCGAGGTGCGCTCGCCTGCCGACTTCGCTGCGCTGGAACGACGCTGCAAGGCCGAGATCACGGCGCGCGCTCGGCAGATGGAAGCGCTGCTGGGGCAGGTTGCTGCTGCCTGTCAGGCGGTGCTGTCGCGTCGCGATCTGCTGCAGAAGCCGGGTTTCCAGGATGCGCGCGCCGACATCGACGCCCAGTTCGCCCGGCTGATACGCCCGGATTTCCTGTTGCGCGTGCCGCCACGCTGGCGCGAGCGTATTCCTGTGTACCTGCGCGCCATCGACTCCCGCATAGAGAAGCTCGGCGGGCGGCTGGTGAAGGATCGTGAGTGCGTGAAGGAACTCGGCGAGCTGCAGGCGCGGCTCGACGACTGGCAGAAGCGACATCCCGGCGCTGATGCCGATGCCGACGTGGTGTCGGAGTACCGCTGGATGATCGAGGAGTACCGCATCTCGCTGTTTGCGCAGCAACTGGGCACCGTGGGGCCCGTCTCGCGCAAGCGGCTGGAGAAACTCTGGGAAGAGCTGCCGCGCTGATCGCGACTCAGCGCAACTGGCTGTCCTTGCTGCCGCGGCGGTTGTAGCCCGCGAAAGCGGCCTGCTCGCGGTCTTCTTCCTGCTGGCAGGCGAGGCACAGACGCACGCCGGGCACGGCGTGCCTGCGGGCCTCGGGAATGGTGTTGCCGCACTCGGCGCAGTCGGGCCGGCTCTCGCCTTGCGGCAAGCGGCTGCGGGCGCGCAGAACTGCGTCCTCCACGCTCGCGTCTATCTGGTCCTGCACTGCGCCATCACGCGCCCAGCCGCCTGCCATTCCCGGGTCCTGTTGCAAGAAAATCGCTACCGATGCGTGGCCAGCATCTACAATCCCGGTGCAGATTGTCCAGCGTGCCGCAGAGACATCCCGCCAATGACCGACAAGGTTGAACAAGAGTCCCTGATGGTGCCCGTGAGCAGCACGGTGCAGCTTCACCTGCGCCGCATCTGGAGCGGAACGCAGGGAACCGCGCCGCCGTTGCTGTTGTTGCACGGCGCCGCGGAGGACGGGCACATCTTCTATTCCCATTCCGGGCGCGGGCTTGCGTGCTGGCTCGCGCGCAACGGCTACGAGGTCTTCGTGCCGGATCTGCGCGGCCGCGGCAAGAGCTGGCCTGCCATCGACCAGAACAGCCGTTTCGGTTTCCACGAGATGGTTCGTGCCGATATTCCCGCGCTCGCCGCAGCCGTGAGCCGGCTGAGCGGTGGGCAGCCGCAGACGTGGATATCGCATTCGCTGGGCGGCGTGCTGGCCTCGGCCGCGATCCTGCGCGCGGGGCGCGAGGCGCTGGGCGTGCAGCAATTGGTGCATTTCGCCACGCGCAGGCAGGTGCAGGCGCCCGGTTGGCAACGCAGGGTCTCGATCGATTTTCTCTGGAACCGGGTAGGCCGGCTCGCTGTCGCCTTCGAGGGCTACCTGCCCGCGCCGGCGCTGCGCCTCGGGACCACGCGCGAGTCGGCGCGCTGTTTTCACGACGGTCTTGCATGGTCACGCGCCGGGCGTTGGCTCGATACCGAAGACGGCTTCGATTACACCGCAGCCCTCGAACGCCGGGATTGGCTGCGCAGCCTCTACTTCGCCGCGGCCGCGGACCGCGCCTTTGGCGCGCCGGAGGATGTGAGGGAT
>CAIXOY010000273.1 GCA_903921135.1 uncultured Gammaproteobacteria bacterium | reverse complement strand
GCTGCCGCAGGTGCTGCCGCTGTGGATCTCGTTCACGCTGTACCGCTTCGAAGCCAACGTGCGCTCGGCCTCCGTGGTCGGCATGGTCGGGGCCGGCGGCATCGGCGTGATCCTGTGGGAAATCATCCGCGGGTTCTACTACGCGGAAACCTGCGCCGTGATGATCATCATCGCGGTCAGCGTCACGCTGATCGACCTCGCCTCGGCGCGCATCCGCCAGACTCTTATCTAGGAGGCCGCATGGCCCTGAGCGTTGAAGACATCGCGGTGCTGTTCGAAGTCCGCGGCCGGGAAATGTACGGCCGCGAAGCCGTCAGCCAGCTGGAACATGCCCTGCAATGCGCGCAGCTGGCGGAGGATGCCGGTGCGGGTCCCGAACTGGTGAGCGCCTGCCTCCTTCATGACCTCGGGCACCTGCTGGCCGCCCCGAAAGGCGAAATGCGGGACGACGTGGATGACGTCCACCAGTATTTCGCGATTCCCTTCCTGCGCGGTGTATTCCTTGACGCAGTCCTCGAGCCGATCCGTCTGCACGTGGACGCGAAGCGCTGGCTCTGCGCAGCGGAGCCGGCCTATTGGGACAGCCTGTCGCCCGCGTCCAAGCACAGCCTCGAATTGCAGGGCGGCTTATTCGCGGAGAGCGAGGCGAAGAAATTCATCGAGCAGCCGCATGCCTCCGACGCGGTGCTGCTGCGGCGATGGGATGATCTGGCGAAGACGCCTGGCAGGGCCACGCCGTCGCTGCGCCACTACCTGTCAGTGCTCGAGTCCTGCCAGGTTGCTCAGAACGAGACGGACGCCAGCACGATCAGCGCGCCCAGCGCGGCGCCGGCCAGCACGTCGCTCGGGTAGTGAAGGCCGAGCACCAGGCGTGACGCTGCGACGAGCAGCGTGAACGGGACCAGGAAGGCCACAAGCGCCGGGTAGTACGAGCAGGCGACCAGCGTGAAGGCCACGGCGTGCAACGTGTGCCCGGATGGAAAGCTGAACTGGTCCAGCGGTTGGGCGCCCGCCGCGATGTGCTGGTGCACCTGGTAGGGCCGCGGACGCAGCGTGCCGCGCTTAAGGAGCTTGTAGGTCAGCGTGCAGGCGAGTCCCACCGCAGCCATGTGGAATACAGGCAGCGGCGCGTTGAACCTGTCTGCAAGCAGCAGCGCAAGCATCAGCGCATACCAGAGGATCCCGTTGCCCAGCCAGCTGACCGCCCGGAACAGGGCGAGGAGTACGGGCACGCGGATCATCCGGTTGAACGAAACGCACACCCGTTCGTCCCAGTTCTGGAGTCTTGCGAGGGTCAGTTCGAGTCGGCTCATGCGCGCAGGTTGCACGCGGCATGTGAAGCCGGCGTGACCGGCGCGTGAAGATTGCGTTACTCAGTGTGGCCTGACTCAGAACGCAAGCACGAGGACCCAGACCGCCGCTGCGTTGAGGAGGGCGACCATCACGGCCGCGCTGCCGATGTCCTTGGCGCGCTTGGCGAGGCGATGATCCTCGAGCGAGATGCGGTCCACCGTCGCCTCCACCGCGGAGTTGAGCAATTCGACGATGAGCACGAGGAGCACGCTGCCCACCAGCAGGGCCTTTCCCGTTCCCGAGGGGCCGAACCAGAGTCCGAGCGGCACCATCACCAGGGCGAGCAGCAGTTCCTGGCGGAACGCATCCTCGTTGCGGGTCGCTTCCGAGAGGCCGGCGAGCGAGTAGCCAGTGGCGTTGATGAGGCGCCGCAGGCCGGTCTTGCCTTTGTGGGGGCTTTCCATGGGGGCGGAATGTATCACGCTGTATCGCAATTTCGCGCGTGTCACCAACCTTTCACGTGCGTGTCACCGCCCCGTAACCCGGCGTGCCTAAAGTCCGACGCGAACTCACAAGGAAAGGACGCGCGCATGGATCGGATCGATGACAGGGTGCTGGCCCGCGCCAGTTCGGGGCCGGCAGTACAGAGGACCCTGTTCGAAAGGATCGACCAGCGGGTGTTC
>CAIXOY010000272.1 GCA_903921135.1 uncultured Gammaproteobacteria bacterium | reverse complement strand
TTCACCGTGCACGCGGTGACCGCGCGTGGTCCGGCCGGCTTCAAGGCCAAGCACCGTACCCGTCACCACCGTGCTGCCGAGCAGCAGCACCACCCACTGCACCGGACGCACGAATTCGTCCCGCCGTGCGCCCCAGCGCATGCGCTTCGCGATGGGCAGTGCACACAGTGCAGATTCGATCAGCGCAGGAAGCAGGCTTGCCGTGGGTTGCCCGGGCATGGTCTGGCGGAAGGCAAGACGCTCACCTTTGTCGCCCTGCGCGCGCCCGAGCTCTGAGACATCGACGCCACACCCGCGCGCGAAACCGAGCGCAGCACCCGTGGCCTTGCCGCTCGCGTCGAAGGCGGCGGAGACCTGTGGCCCCAATTTCTCGATGACCGCGTCGTCCTGCAGGGAAGCAACTCCGCTCACCAGCACCGCGAGCCGTCGCGGCGAGGCGAACCATTGCGCCGCACCGTGCGCAATGCGCTGCTCGTCGAGCCGCGCGCAGACTTCGGCGCGCAACGCTTCTCCAAGCGCACGCAAGCTGCCTGGCGGAAGTTCCTCGGTGCCCAGTTCGAACAGCAGGTCGGTGGTGCTCATGCCTGCACCTCCCCGGCTGCCAGCAACTCTTTGCGCAGGGCCTCCGAGGCCATCGGGAAGCCGAGCGATTTGCGCATGCCGTAGTAGCTGTGCGCGACGGCGCGCGCGAGTGTGCGCACGCGCAGGATGAAGCGCTGCCGCTCGGTGACGGAGATCGCCTGCCGCGCATCCAGCAAGTTGAACGTGTGCGACGCCTTCAGCACCTGCTCATAGGCGGGCAACGGCAGTTCTCGCGCGATAAGCCGCTGGCACTCGCTCTCATGCTTGTCGAAGCAGGTGAAGAGCCAGTCGACGTCGGCCTCCTCGAAGTTGAAGCGCGACATCTCGACTTCGTTCTGGTGGAAAACATCGCGGTAGGTGACGGGGCCTTGCGGGCCGTTCGCCCAGACCAGGTCATAGAGGCTGTCGACGCCTTGCAGATACATCGCGATGCGCTCGATGCCGTAGGTGATCTCGCCGGTCACCGGATAGCACTCGAGCCCGCCCGCCTGCTGGAAGTAGGTGAACTGCGTGACTTCCATGCCGTTCAGCCACACTTCCCAGCCGAGGCCCCAGGCACCCAGCGTGGGCGATTCCCAGTTGTCCTCGACGAAACGGATGTCGTGCACCGAGGGGTCGATGCCCATGTAGCGCAAGGATTCGATGAAGCGGTCCTGGAAATCGTCCGGTGAGGGCTTCATCACCACCTGGAACTGGTAGTAGTGCTGGAGGCGGTTGGGGTTCTCGCCGTAGCGGCCGTCCTTGGGACGGCGCGAGGGCTGTACATAGGCGGCGTTCCAGTTCTCGGGGCCGATGGCGCGCAGGAAGGTGGCCGGGTGCATGGTGCCTGCGCCCACTTCCATGTCGAGCGGCTGGAGGATCACGCAGCCCTCGCGGGCCCAGAACTGCTGCAGGCGCAGGATCAGTTCCTGAAAGGTCTCGGGGGGCAGAGGCGTTGCTGCTGTGCTCATCGGAGGGGCGTCGGTGCCGGGCCTGAAGGCCGCCAAGTATAGGCGAAGCGCCTGCGCGCCCGATGCGCCGGCGCCTGCCTCAATGCGGGGGTTTTTGCAGCAGCGCGTAGTAGAAGCCGTCGTGCCCGCCAATGGCCGGCAACAACTGCAGCCCGTGCGGGAGATGCGTTTCACAGGGCAGTTCGACCGGCGTCACGCGCGCGCCGGGTGTGCGTTCCACAAACGCCGCGATGGTGTCTTCGTTTTCTGCCGGCAGCACCGAGCAAGTGGCATAGAGCATACGCCCGCCCGGCCGCAGCAGGGGCCACAGGGCATCGAGGATGCGGGCCTGCAGTTCGCTTGCCTCACGTATTTGCGCAGGGCGACGCAGCAGTTTGATGTCGGGATGGCGACGCATCACGCCGGTACCTGAACAGGGCGCGTCGACCAGAATGGCATCGAAGGCCTTGCCGTCCCACCATGCCTGCGGCTCGCGTGCATCGCCCTCGCGTAGCGTGGCCTGCAGCCGCAGGCGCGCGAGGTTGTCGCGCACCCGCTCCAGGCGTTGGGGCTGTGCATCGAGCGCGAGCAGGTCGATGTTGTTGCAGCGCTCCAGAAGGTGCCCGGTCTTGCCACCCGGTGCGGCGCAGGCATCGAGGATGCGCTCTCCGGGCTGCGGATCCAGCAGGCGGGCTGCCAGTTGCGCGGCCTCGTCCTGCACGCTCACCTCGCCCTCGGCAAAACCGGGGATCTCGTTCACGTCCACGGCGCGTGTGAGCACCACCGCATCCGGCGCGAGCGCACCGGGCTGCGCATCGAGGCCCGCCGCCGCGGCGCGGGCAAGCCAGGCGTCCCGGCTGCCGCGCGTGGCGTTCACCCGCAGCGTGAGCGGTCCTGGAACGTTGTTCGCCGCAAGGATCGCGTCGATATCCCGTGGCCACGCCGCCGTCAGTGCATCCACCAGCCACGCGGGGTGTGACACGCGTTGCCAGCGCTTCAGGCCTGCCTCCAGTTCCGCCGTGCGGGATTGATACGCCCGCAGCACCGCATTCACCAGGCCACGCGCCCAGGCTTTTTGCAGTGGCGCGCAGGCACTCACGGTCTGATCCACCGCAGCGTGATCCGGCACTCGCATGCAGCGCAGTTGGTAGAGCCCGATCAGCAGCAGCGCGCGCACATCGGTGTCCCGCGCTTTCAGCGGCTTTGACAGCAGCGGGACGAGCAGCCCGTCGAGTTCCTGATAGTGCCGGCACACGCCGAAGCAGAGTTCGCGCAGCAGGGCACGCTCACGCGGCTCGGTCTTGGCGGCCGCGCGCCGCAGACCCTCGTCCAGCGTGTACTCACCCAGCAGTACAGGTGCGAGCACGCGGGCCGCCGTCGTGCGGGTGTTCTTCACCCGAAGCGTGCTCCGGGAGCGAACAGCCGGGCACGGCCGTTCAGGAGTTGCGCTGCCGTCATTGCCCGCCCGCCGGCGGGCTGCAGCTCCGTGAGAATCAGGGCGCCTTCGCCACAGGCCACGAGGATGCCCTCCGCTCGCGTGCCCAGCACGGTGCCGGGTTCGGCGCAGACCTCTTCCGCGGCGAGGTGGCCGTTCCAGATCCGGAGTGCCTCGCCGCCGATCATCGCGTGGCAGACGTTCGCCGGATTGAAGGCGCGGATCCGCCGTGCGAGCAGGGCAGCCGGCAGGCCCCAGTCGATGGACGATTCTTCCTTGCGCAGTTTCGACGCGTAGGTGGCGGATGCGCTCTCCTGCGCGACGGCCACGGCGGAGCCATCGAGGATGCCGGGCAATGCCGCGAGCAGCGCTTGCGCGCCAAGTGAGCTCAGACGCTCACGCAGGCTTGCGCCCGTCTCGTCCGGAGCGATGCAGCACGTTCGGCAGAGGAGCATCGCGCCCGTGTCCAGACCTTCGTCCATCTGCATGATCGTGATGCCGGTCTGCGTGTCGCCCGCTTCGATGGCCCGCTCGATGGGCGCCGCGCCGCGCCAGCGTGGCAGGAGGGAAGCATGGACGTTGACGCAGCCAAGGCGGGGGATGCGAAGCACGGCTGCAGGCAGCAGCAGCCCGTAGGCCGCGACGATCATCAAGTCCGGGCGAAACGCGGCCAACTCGGCCTGCGCTGCGGGTTCGCGCAGTGTCAGGGGTTGCAAGACCGGCAGGCCGTGAGCGAGCGCAAGTTCCTTGACGGCGGAGGGCTTGAGCTGGCGTCCGCGCCCTGCGGGCCGGTCGGGCTGTGTATACACGGCCACGATGTCGTGCAGGCCCGCAGCAAGCACGGCCGCGAGGCCGGCCGCCGCGAACTCCGGCGTCCCCGCGAAAACAATGCGTGCGCGGGCATCATGCATGGGGTCTGGCACCGGCGCTCAGGCGGGCTGGCGCTGTTGTTTCTCGAGCTTGCTGCGGATGCGCTGGCGCTTGAGAGCCGAGACGTAGTCGACGAAGAGTTTCCCGTTCAGATGGTCCATCTCGTGCTGCACGCACACCGCGAGCAGGCCATCGGGTTGCAGTTCGAAGGTCTTGCCGTGCTGGTCCTGTGCACGCACCAGCACGTGTTCGGGCCGCGTGACCGGCTCGTAGAAGCCCGGCACCGAGAGGCAGCCCTCTTTCACCTCCCGCGTGCACTGGTCGAGGACGGTGATCTCGGGGTTCACGAACACCATCGGCGCGTTGCGCTCTTCCGAGACATCTATCACCACCAGACGCTTGTGCACATCGACCTGCGTGGCGGCGAGACCGACGCCGTCGGCCTCGTACATGGTCTCGATCATGTCGTCGACCAGCTTCAGGAGGGCTGCATCGAACTGCGTGACCGGCTTGGCGATGGTGCGCAGCCGCGGATCGGGAAATTCGAGGATCTTCAGAATGGCCATGACCGTGCCTGCCTGCGTTCAGCCCGGGGCCGAGCTGCCGATACCGGAAAGTGGAATGGCTCGCAGTATAAACACGCAGCCGCATGCGACGGGACGCGGGCTGTACGCAATTTCCACTGCTTTGGCTACACTTCGCCAAGGCCTCACTCCCTGTCGGGGGCCCTCGCCCCTGCGAAAGGACATCGTGATGAAAAAGACCCTCTTCGGCATTCTGGCGGGCGCGCTTTTCGCCTGTGTCGCGATGGCAGACGAGGTTCAGCTTCGGGCAGACCACCCCGATGAGTACGTGGTGGTGCGGGGTGACACCCTCTGGGACATCGCGGGTCGTTTCCTCGAGAAGCCCTGGTTCTGGCCCAGCATCTGGAAAGCCAACCCCCAGATCAGCAACCCCGACCTGATTTACCCCGGTGATCGCATCACCCTCGTCTACATCGACGGACAGCCTTACCTGATGCTGAACCGCGGCGCCGGTGGCACCGTGAAGCTGAGCCCCGAAGTCCGCTCCAGCACACTCGCCGAGGCCATTCCCGCCATCCCTCTCGAAGACATCAACGCCTTCCTCTCGCGCAGTCGCGTGGTCGAAGACGGCGAGCTTGAGTCCAGTGCCTATGTGGTTGCCGGTTCTGCCCGTCACGTGATCGCCGGGGCCGGGGACGAACTCCATGCCCGCGGCACCCTCCCCGAGGGCGATGTGAACTTCGGCGTCTTCCGCGATGGCGGACTCATCACAGACCCCGTGACCAAAGAGGTGCTCGGCCGCTTCGCGCGGGAGATCGGTGCGGCGCGATTGCTGGACGTCGAGGGTGAGATCTCCACCTTCACCGTCAACCGCAGCCGTGAGGAAATCCGCGGCGGTGACCGCCTGCTGCCGGTCGTGGAGCAGAAAATCACGGCCACGTTCTTCCCCAGTGCGCCCACATCCACCATCGCGGGCGAGATCCTCGCGGTGGAAAACGGCGTGAACCAGATCGGTGCGCTCGATGTCGTGGTGATCAACCGTGGCGCCCGCGAGGGACTGGCCGACGGCAACGTGCTCGCGATCAACAAGCGTGGCGAAGAGGTCCGTGATCCTGTCACCGGCAAGACCCTGCAGATGCCCGATTCACGCGCTGGCTTGCTGATGGTTTTCCGCACCTTCGAGAAATTGAGTTTCGCGATCGTCCTCGAGACCAACCAGCCTCTGGTCGTGCTCGACAAGATCGGCAACCCCTGAGTCCCGGCCGGCTTGGCCGGCCACCGAGATCCACCGCCGACAGGACGTCGGCGGACCCGCGCAAGGAGGCGCACACGCACATGGACAGTGACCGTATCGCTGCTGCTCTGACCCTTCTCGCCCTGCCCAGGGCGGGGGCCAGTGCCGTCAACCGCATGCTCGATGCCACCGGAGATCCCTGCCAGGCGCTGCGATTGCCTGCCCCGATGCTGACAGCTCTGGGCCTGCATCCCGACACGGTGTCGGCCCATGCCGCCTGCCGCGGTCTCTCCTCGACGCAAGCGCTTCGCCAGCGGGATTGGCTGCTGGGGAGCGATGTTCAGGTGCTGCCTCGGAACTGTGAGGAGTATCCCGGGCTGCTGCTGCAGATCGCTCGGCCGCCGCCATTCCTCTTCCTCAAGGGGAGTGCCGCGGCGATCCGCTTGCCGCAGGTGGCCTTGGTCGGGAGCCGCAAGCCCACACCTGCAGGCCGCGAATTTGCCGCCGATCTTGCAGCCGGCCTCGTGCGTTACGGGCTTGCGGTCACTTCCGGGCTCGCCCGCGGTATCGATACCGCCGCTCACGGGGGGGCTCTTGTCGGGGGCGGCATCACGGTTGCGGTCATGGGCACCGGCCCGGATCGGGTGTATCCGGCCTCGAACCGTGAGCTCGCCGCGCGCGTACTGGCTTCGGGTGGCGCCCTGCTCACGGAGTACCCCCCTGGTGTTCCGCCCGAGGCGGCCCATTTCCCGCAACGTAACCGCCTCATCAGCGGGCTGGGTCTGGGCGTGGTGGTCGTGGAGGCGGCGTTGCCGAGCGGATCGCTGTCGACCGCGACGCATGCGGCCGAGCAGGGCAGGGAGGTCATGTCCGTTCCCGGGCCAGTGCGCTCTCCTACCAGCCGGGGTTGTCACGAACTCCTGCGCAACGGCGCTGCCCTGATCGAAACCCCCGAGGACGTGATCCGCGCGCTCGGTGACCGGTTCAAACCCCGCGTCGTCGTATCTCCTGGCCCCGTATTGGCTCCCTCGACCGACCCTCGAGAGCTCGGCGAGCAGGCGCAGCAGGTTTTTGCCGCCACCTCGACCCTCCCCGCTGGCATCGACCTGCTGGTGTCCCGCTGTGGTCTGCCGGTGGCCGAGGTGTCGGCTGCCGTGGTCTTGCTGGAGCTGGCGGGTTTGCTCGAGTCCACGCCCGCTGGCGTTGCCCGTCTTCGCTGAGCGGCGCGGCTTGCACTGCCCCGGGGCTTCCGCTAGTTTCCGGCCCCTTTCCTGCGGGAGCGCGTGATGAATCAGCCCTCCGCTGTCCAACTCGCCCGCGCGGTCCGGGTACTGCGTCAGGGCCTGGTGCTGGCCTACCCCACCGAAGGGGTCTGGGGCTTGGGCTGTGATCCCTCCAACGAGGCTGCCGTGCGGCGGCTTCTCGCGCTGAAAGGCCGCTCTGCCAGCAAGGGCCTCATTCTCATAGCTGCCTCTGTCGATCAGGTCCGCGGGCTGCTGAGGGGATTGAGCCCCACACAACTCCAACCGATCCTGGGTAGCTGGCCGGGGCCCGTGACCTGGCTGGTCCCGGCCCCTGCGGGTTTTCCGGCCTGGATAACAGGAGGAAAACCAACGCTTGCCGTGAGAGTCAGTGCTCACCCGGGTGTCGTTGCCCTGTGCCGGGCTTTCAGTGGGCCGCTCGTTTCCACCTCCGCCAACCCCAGCGGTCGCGCAGCCGCAACCACTGAGCTTGCCGTGCGCCGTTACTTCCGGGAGCGGCTCGACGGGCTGCTGCCAGGTGAGCTCGGAGGGCTCCGCGGCCCCAGCGAAATCCGTGATGCCTTGAGCGGGCGCATCATCCGGGCCGCCAGCCCCGCTATCATTGCGCCCGATTCCCCCCAGGAGCTGCCCGGGTCATGACTGCCGCCAAACCCGATATCGATGCTGTCGAACGTTACCTGCTGGGCCTGCAAGACCACATCTGCGACGCAATCGCCGCGACCGACGGGCAGACGGCTTTCGCCGAGGACCGGTGGTCCCGAGCCGAAGGCGGTGGTGGCATCACGCGTGTGTTGGCCGACGGGGCCGTTTTCGAGAAAGCGGGCGTGAACTACTCGCGCGTGAGTGGGACCTCCTTGCCGCCCTCCGCCTCCGCGCATCGTCCGGAGTTGGCCGGCCGGGGTTTTTCGGCGCTGGGTGTGTCCCTCGTGATCCACCCGCGAAACCCCTATGTGCCCACCGCGCACATGAACGTGCGGTTCTTCATGGCCGAGCGCGAAGGGGCCGAACCGGTCTGGTGGTTCGGCGGTGGCTACGACCTCACTCCTTATTACCCCTATGAGGAAGACTGCCGTCATTGGCACCGTACCGCTCAGCAGGCCTGCGCGCCCTTTGGCGAGGACGTCTACCCGGCCTACAAGAAATGGTGTGACGAGTACTTCTTCCTTAAACACCGCGGCGAGACCCGCGGGGTCGGCGGGCTGTTCTTCGACGACCTGAACCGCTGGGACTTCGATACCTCCTTCGCCTTCCAGCGCTCCGTCGGGGACTCCTTCACCGAGGCTTATGTGCCGCTCGTGCGCAAGCGTATGGCGCAGCCCTGGGGAGAGCGAGAGCGGCAGTTCCAGTTGTACCGTCGCGGACGCTATGTAGAGTTCAACCTGGTCTTCGACCGCGGCACGCTCTTCGGGCTGCAATCGGGTGGCCGCACCGAGTCCATCCTGATGTCCCTGCCGCCGCTGGTGCGCTGGGAGTACGACTGGAAACCGGAACCGGGGAGCCACGAAGCCTCTCTGTACTCCGATTTCCTGCACCCGCGCGACTGGCTCTGAGTCCCGCATGAGTGACCGATACGCAGTGGCCGGGAATCCGGTCGCACATTCGCGCTCCCCGTACATCCACGCCGCATTCGCCCGGCAGACGGGGCAGGACATCGAATACCGTCGCCTTCTCTTGCCCGTTGACGGTTTCGCCGAGGGCGCGCGGGCCTTCTTTGCCAATGGCGGCAAAGGCATGAACGTCACGGTGCCTTTCAAGCTCGATGCGCATGCCCTTGCAGACCGCCTCAGCCCGCGCGCGAATGCAGCAGGTGCAGTCAACACGCTCGCATTGAATGCCGACGGCACACTGCTCGGGGACAACACCGACGGCGCGGGGCTGGTGCGTGACATACGCGCCAACCTCGGATGGCCCATCGCCGGGGCGCGTGTGCTGTTGATTGGCGCCGGCGGCGCGGCGCGTGGCGTGGTGGGGCCGCTGCTCGCCGAAGCGCCCGCGGATCTGCTGGTGGTCAACCGCACGGCGGCGCGCGCCGTAGAGCTGGCCGCTCTCTTTTCCGCAGAGGGCCCTGTGCGCGCGGGCGCACTTGAGCAGGCGGCCGGGCAGGTCTTCGATCTGGTCATCAATGCCAGCAGCGCCGGCCTGAGCGGCGAGGTGCCCGCATTGCCGCAGGGCACCATCGGCCCCCAGACCCGCTGCTACGACATGGTCTATGGCAACGAGCCCACACCGTTCCTGCGCGCCGCGGCGGCGCAGGGCGCGGTGGCCCTCGCCGATGGCCTGGGCATGTTGGTGGAGCAGGCCGCCGAATCCTTTCATTTATGGAGAGGTCTGCGGCCCGACACCGCGCCCGTCATCGCGAGCCTGCGGGGCGGTTATCGCATCCGCCCCGTGCGTGAGGCGGCCGGTATCGCCAGCGCCGCACGGCTCTTCCGCGACTACCAGGCCTGGCTGGGAGTTGAGCTCTGCTTCCAGGATTTCGAGGCTGAACTCGCTGCACTGCCCGGAGCGTATGCGCCGCCGGGCGGTGAGTTGCTGCTCGCCGAGTCCGCGGGTGAGGCGATCGCCTGCGTGGCGCTCCGGCCGCTCACTGAAGGTGTCTGCGAGATGAAGCGTCTTTATGTGTCCGAACCATGGCGTGGTGCGGGCCTCGGGCGGGCGCTTGCCCGTGCCATCATCGATGCAGCCCGCTGTGCGGGTTATGCGCGTATGCGGCTGGACACACTCGAGCGACTGCGCGCCGCCAACCTCCTTTATCGCGATCTGGGCTTCCGGCCTTGCGAAGCCTATTGCCACAACCCGTTGGAGGGAGCCGTGTTCATGGAGCTCGACCTGACCGGAGTGACGCCATGAAAACATTGCGCCGATTCATCGCCGGTGCGCGTTGCCCGAGCTGCGAGGCTGTAGACACACTCGCCCTCTCCGAGCGCGATGGCCAACGTGTCTGCACATGTGTTGACTGCGGCTTCACGGACGCTCAGGACCGCGCCGCAGGAAATGCCAGCGATCCGCAGAACCGCGGGCTCGGCGAAGCCGTAGAACAGGCTCAATCCGTGAGAATCATCGATCCGCGACAGCACTGAAATCGTCTGCGTATTCGGGTACGGAGACGCATTTTTCGAGAAGGTTCGGTTTGATCTGCGACAAGGTGTCGCACTTCCAAAACCGTTGTTATACTTCGCCCGCCTTGTTGCGCCCGCAGCAAGCGTTGTGCCCCCCGCCGCGGGAAGCGGTGTCAACCAGACCGGAGTTTTGGAGACATGCTGCGAGCCCAACATCGACGCCGCCTCATGGCCGGTGCCATCGCCACCGCTGCCCTCTTCATGCAGTCGGCAGCGGCCCTTGCCGAACAGGCCGCCCGTTCTGATGAGAACATGCGCATCGGCGTGACTGATGTCAGCCATCGCGTCTACGACCTGCACATGTTGTCGTTGTGGATCTGCGTGGCCATCGGTGTGGTGGTCTTCGGCGTGATGTTCTACTCGATCTTCGCCCACCGCAAATCGCGGGGGGCAGTTGCCTCGCACTTCCACGAGAGTACCAAACTCGAGATCGCCTGGACTGTGGCGCCGTTCGTCATCCTGCTTTTCATGGCGATCCCTGCTACGAAGGTCCTCACCGACATCTACGACGCTGACGACGCAGCGCTCGACGTGCGCATCACCGGCTACCAGTGGAAGTGGAAGTACTCCTACCCGAAGGAAGGCGTGGAGTTTTTCTCGAGCCTGCGCACCCATCGTGACGAGATCAACAACCTCGCGCCCAAGGGTGAGAACTACCTCCTGGACGTCGACGAACCCTTGGTGATTCCCGCTGGACAGAAAGTCCGGTTTCTTGTCACCGCAGCAGATGTCATCCACTCGTGGTGGATGCCGGATTTCTCCGTGAAGAGAGACGCGATCCCGGGCTTCGTGAACGAGACCTGGACGATGGTGCCGGAGCCGGGCGTCTACCGCGGGCAATGCACGGAACTCTGCGGCAAGGACCACGGCTTCATGCCCATCGTCGTGCGTGTCCTCCCGCAGGACGAATTCGACAGCTGGCTCGCCACCCGCAAGGAAGAGGCTGCCAAGGACCGCGAGCTGATGTCCCAGTCCTTCACCATGGAGCAGACCATGGAGCGCGGCAAGGGCGTCTACGAGAAAGCGTGTGCCTCCTGCCACCAGCCGAACGGTGAGGGCATCGCTGGCGCGTTCCCGGCGCTCAAGGGCAGCGCTCTCGCCATGGGCCCGATGGAAGGCCACCTCGATATCGTGGTGCACGGCAAGGCCGGCACGGCAATGGCCGCCTTCGGCGCCCAGTTGAGCGAAGTGGATATGGCCGCCGTGATCACCTACGAGCGGAATGCATGGGGCAACAACGTGGGCGACATGCTGCAGCCCATCGACGTCGCAAATTTCAAGAAAGGCAAGTGAACGGGGAGTAACACCATGGGTGCAGATCATCACGGACCTGCGAAGGGCCTGACGCGCTGGCTGTTCACCACCAACCACAAGGACATCGGCTCGATGTACCTGTGGTTCAGCTTTGCGATGTTCCTGCTGGGCGGAACCTTCGCACTTGTGATCCGCTCCGAGCTGTTCCAGCCAGGACTCCAGATCGTCCAACCGGAATTCTTCAACCAGATGACCACCATGCACGGTCTCGTCATGGTGTTCGGCGCGATCATGCCTGCGTGGGTGGGTCTGGCGAACTGGATGATCCCGATGATGATCGGAGCGCCCGACATGGCGCTGCCGCGGATGAACAACTGGAGCTTCTGGATCCTGCCGTTCGCCTTCACCATGCTGGCATGCACACTGCTGATGGATGGTGGTGCACCGAACTTCGGCTGGACCTTCTACGCGCCCTTGTCCACCACCTATGCGCCTCCCTCGGTGACCTACTTCATCTTCGCGGTGCACCTGATGGGAATGTCTTCCATCATGGGCTCCATCAACATCATCGCCACCATCATGAACCTCCGTGCCCCGGGCATGACGTACATGAAGATGCCGATGTTCGTCTGGACCTGGTTCATCACGGCGTTCCTGCTGATCGCGGTCATGCCCGTACTGGCCGGCGTGGTCACGATGATGCTCTTCGACATCCACTTCGGCACCAGCTTCTTCAGCGCCGCCGGTGGCGGTGACCCCGTGCTGTTCCAGCACGTGTTCTGGTTCTTCGGTCACCCCGAGGTGTACATCATGATCCTGCCGGCCTTCGGCGTCGTGAGCGAGGTGCTCCCCACCTTCGCCCGCAAGCCGCTGTTCGGTTACAGCTCCATGGTGTACGCCACCGCGTCGATCGCGTTCCTGAGCTTCATCGTGTGGGCGCACCACATGTACACGGTGGGCATGCCGATCGCCGGCGAGCTCTTCTTCATGTACGCCACCATGCTGATCGCCGTGCCCACGGGCGTGAAGGTGTTCAACTGGGTGACGACCATGTTCAGGGGCTCGATGACCTTCGAGACGCCGATGCTCTTCGCGATCGCGTTTATCATCCTGTTCACGATCGGCGGACTGTCCGGCCTGATGCTTTCGCTGGCACCGCTCGACTTCCAGTACCACGACACCTACTTCGTGGTGGCGCACTTCCACTACGTGCTGGTTCAGGGTGCTCTGTTCGCGATCTACTGCGGCGTCTATTACTGGCTGCCGAAGTGGACCGGTTACATGTACGACGAGACGCTGGCCAAGACGCACTTCTGGATGACGTTCATCGGTGTGAACACGGCGTTCTTCCCGATGCACTTCGTGGGCCTGGCAGGCATGCCGCGCCGCATCCCGGACTACGCGCTGCAGTTTGCCGACTACAACATGCTGTCCACGATCGGCGCCTTCATCACGGGCTTCTCGCAGCTGATCTTCGTGGCTGTGGTGATCAAGTGCATCAAAGGCGGCAAGAAAGCCACCGATCAGGTCTGGGATGGCGCGAACGGACTGGAGTGGACGGTTGCCTCGCCGGCGCCCTACCACACCTTCTCCGTACCGCCACAGGTCCGGTAAAGGAAAGAGGCTCGCCATGCCCACGTCCTCGACACGCAACATCGCCCTGCGCCTGGGTGCGGTTGCCGTGGGCATGTTCGGCTTCGGCTTTGCGCTGGTGCCGATCTACGATGTGATGTGCAAAGTTCTCGGCGTCAGCCGTGAGACCATCAACACGCAGGCGCAGATCACGCCCGGTTCCTCGGCTGCGGATGTCACGCGTACTGTCACCATACAGTTCCTCGCCAACAACGACGGTGGTATGTCCTGGGACTTCCGCCCGCAGCAGTTCGAGATGCGCGTGAACCCGGGCTCGATTGCCAACACGTCCTATTACGTGCGCAACCCCGCTCATCGCACGATGGTGGCGCAGGCAATTCCGAGCGTCTCGCCGCCGGAGGCAGCGCCTTTCCTGCACAAGACCGAGTGTTTCTGCTTCCGTCAGCAACCGTTGAATGCTGGGGATGAGCGAGACATGCCCCTGCAGTTCGTCATTGATCAGGCGCTGCCGGACGACATACGCACCATCACGCTCTCGTACACGCTTTTCGATGTAACGGGTAGCGTTGCCACTGCCGACAAACGTGTCGGCGCGGCGAACTGAGCACCACAACAGGCGGCCGCACAGCGGGCCAGCAGAGCAAGGGAGACACAACACATGGCACACGGATCCTCGGGTGGTCACCAGACCTATTACGTCCCCGAGAGCAGCAAGCTGCCCGTCTTCGCGACGCTGGGCCTTGGCTGCTTCATCCTCGGCTTGGCCAACACGCTGGTGCACCACAAACTTGGCACCGGCGGGATGTCCTGGCTTATGCCGGTCGGATTCGCCTTTTTCATTTTTGTCCTCTGGCAGTGGTTCGCTGCCACCATCCGCGAGAACATGGCCGGGCTGAACAGCCCGCAGCTCAAGCGTTCCTACGTGATGGGCATGCAGTGGTTCATTTTCTCGGAAGTGATGTTCTTCTTCGCGTTCTTCTTTGCGCTCGCCTATGTGCGCCTTCTCGCGGTGCCGTGGTTGGGTGGCGAGGGCGATAAAGGCCTCGCGAACGAAATCTGGTCTGGTTTCCAGGCATCGTGGCCGCTGATGACCACCCCGAGTCAGGCCCTCGCTACCGCCGGTGGTCAACAGATCAGCACGGGCGCATTTCAGGGGCCGCAAGAGGTGGTGGCGTGGTCGGGTATTCCCCTGCTGAACACCGCCCTGCTTGTAGCATCGAGCGTCACGGTGCACTTTGCCCACACGGCGCTCAAGGCCGGCAAGCGCAGCGCGCTGACTCTCTGGCTCATGATCACGCTGGCACTCGGTTTCATCTTCGTCGGCTTTCAGGCGTATGAATATCACCACGCCTACACCGAACTCGGGTTGACGCTCGCCTCGGGTATCTACGGCTCCACGTTCTTCCTGCTCACGGGCTTTCACGGTTTCCACGTGTGCCTGGGGGCGGTGATGTTGACGGTAATGTTTTTCCGGGCGACTACCAAAGGCCATTTCACGCCGGACGATCACTTCGGTTTCGAGGCGGCGTCCTGGTACTGGCACTTCGTGGACGTAGTCTGGATCTGCCTGTTCCTCTTCGTTTACATCCTCTGAGCAGGAACGGCGCGGCTCAAGAGGCCGCGCCTTTTTGAGCATCAGGGTGTCCGCGGCAGAGTCCTGAGTCCACAGCTCAGCGGTTGGGCTCAGGCTGAGCAGGGGCCTGTTTCGCTGCCATCGCAGCCGTCCAGGGAGCATGAGATCGCAGCTGGCCGGTGTAGGAGCCGTAGGCAATCACTCCCACCAACGCCGCTGCAAGGCTCACACGCACGCCCAATCCGTGCAGCGTCCGGTTCGTGCGCCCTTGGTCCTTCATCAGAAAGAAGAAGCTGGTGCCAAGGCTGATCAGCAGCAGCACAAACAGAATCACGATCGTTGGCTTGATCCACATGGCGCCCGTTCCCTGAGAGTGCTGTAAGGGGAGTGTAACCGATGCCTGTCAGGCAGCCGCCCGAAGCGTCCGGATCGGAACGAATCCCGCTGCGTTTACGCTGCAACCTGCGTTTTGCGGCACTGGTCATGGTCTCCCTGCCACTGCTGATAACGCTGGGCTTCTGGCAATTGGCCCGCGCAGTCGAAAAGGAGGACGCCCTGCGTCTCGCGGAAACGCGCCGCCTGGCCTCTCCCGTTTCCATCGACAGGATGAATGCTTCGGAAGGCAGCGGCCTTGACGACAAGCGCGTGCTTCTCGAAGGCCGCTACCTTGCCGAGCGCGCCTTCCTGCTGGACAACCGGATCTTGCAGGGGCGGGTGGGATATGAACTCCTGATGCCCTTCAGAGATGCGAAGGGAATCACCGTCATCGTCAATCGTGGATGGATCAAGGCCCCGGCTACCCGGGAGGAACTGCCGACATTCGAGACTCCCGGCGAGCATCTTCGCCTGCAGGGTCGGATACATGTGCCCGCCTCGGCAGCGCTGCCTGACACCCATGCCACCCCGAGCTGGCCCACCGTTGTACAGGCCGTGAACGTGCCGGACCTCGCGCGTCTTGCGGGAATCGAGGCGTTCCCGTTCGTGGTCAGGCTTGATCCGGAGCAGCCGGGCGTAACGCATGCTGACTGGCCGACGGTCAACATGGATCCCGATCGTCACCGGGCATATGCCGCGCAATGGTTCCTGATGGCGATCGCACTGCTCGTCGTGTTCGTAACCGGCGGCACCAACATCCGGGCCTGGCTGGCGGCCCATCGAAAAAAGGCAAGGCAGTCATGAATCCTCCCACTCCCGGCGTTCCCGCGCAGGTGTCACATCCACGCCTCAAGCTGGCTCTGATGTTCCTTGCGCCAGTACTGGCGGTAGGGCTGGCGACGCTGGTCTACCTGACCGGCATCGGTATTCCCAAAACGACCATCAACAAGGGCGTGCTGCTTCAGCCCGCCCGCCAGATCGATGAGCTTGCGCTGCAGACCACCGCGGGGGCTCCGTGGAACTATGCCTCTGAGGGCGCGAGTTGGGGGATTGTGGTTGCTGGCGGTGCCGACTGCAGTGGTGTCTGCCGGGAGCGCCTGGTGTTGGCCCGGCAGGTACACCGCACGCTGGGCCGTGACCAGGGGCGCGTGAAGCGCTATTACCTCGATACCGCGGATACCGTCACCGGCGATACAGCCGCTTGGCTCGCCTCTGAACAGCAAGGCCTCACGGTACTGCGCGCTCCGGAGGCTGCATTGCGCAGCTTGCTCGTCAACGCCCCCTCAGACCCCGACCCGCTCAGCTCGGGCGCGATCTATCTGATCGACAAACGCGGCTTCGTGATGATGTATTACCTGCCGTCGCATCCTGGTCGCGCCATTACGGACGACCTGCGTTTCCTGCTCCGCAATTCACCGGACTAGCCCCGGCAATCCGCTACAATGCGGCTCCCCCAACCGAGGACCACTGGCACCATGGAACTGATCGCAGACGCCCGCGCAAGCTGGCGAGACTACCTGGAGCTCTGCAAGCCGAAGGTAGTGCTGCTGATGATCCTGACCGCGGTGGTCGGGATGTTCCTTGCTACCCCAGGATTGGTGCCATGGGACGTGCTCCTGTTTGGCAATCTCGGGATCGCGCTCTGTGCCGGCTCCGCGGCAGCAATCAACCATGTGGTGGACCAGCGCATCGACGCCGTCATGGCGCGCACCCGCAACCGCCCCATCGCCCAGGGTCGCGTCGGAACAGGGCAGGCTGTCGTTTTCGCCGCTGTGATCGGTTTGCTGGGCATGGTCATCCTGATCCTGCTGGTGAACGCGCTCACTGCCTGGCTCACCTTTGCTTCCCTGATCGGCTATGCGTTCATTTACACCTACTTCCTGAAGCGTGCCACGCCCCAGAACATCGTGATCGGCGGCCTCGCGGGTGCGGCCCCACCGCTGCTCGGCTGGACCGCCGTCACCAACGACATCCACGGCTACGGCTTGCTGCTGGTGCTGATCATCTTCGCCTGGACGCCGCCGCACTTCTGGGCGCTCGCGATCCACCGTCGGGAGGAGTACGCCAAGGTCGATATTCCCATGCTGCCGGTGACGCACGGCAACGAATACACCGCCCTGCACATCCTGCTGTACACGCTGCTCATGTTCGCCTCGACCATCCTGCCTTTCGCCACAGGCATGAGCGGCCCGCTCTATCTGCTGGGCGCCTTGGCGCTGGGGGGCGGGTTCATCTATTGGGCGATTCTTCTGATGATCGGCAAAGACCGCCGCGCGCCGATGGAAACGTTCCGCTATTCCATCGTGTACCTGATGGCGCTGTTCGTGATCATGCTCGTGGACCATTGGATATTCCCCAACCCCCTCTCGATCGCGTATCCCTTCTGAGGTTGTCAGCGCATGGCTGTATCCGCTGCACAGAAACGCAATATCCGGTACACCGCGTTCGCGATCGCGGGCGTAATCGCCCTCATGCTCGGGCTGTTCGTGCGCCAGTTCGTCAATCCCTCCCAACTGGATCCCAGCTGGCTAAGCACCCGCAATGCCGTGATTTTCGAGGCGCCGCGACAGTTCCAGGCGCCGCAATTGATCGATCAGGAGGGGCGCCCGTTTGATGGCAGCGCCTTTCAGGACAAGTGGAGCCTGGTGTTCTTCGGGTTCACCCATTGCCCCGACGTTTGCCCGACCACGCTCTCGTTGCTGCGACAGGTTCAGGACGCCCTGAAGCCGGCGCAAGGCCAGCGTCGGCCGGTGGCGTTCTATCTTTCCTCAGTGGATCCTGCGCGCGACACGCCCGCGCAGCTGAAGCCCTATATGTCGCATTTCAGCCCCAGTTTCACCGGCCTGACCGGGGAGTTTCTCGATGTGCACCGCTTTGCCACGCAGCTGAACACGCCCTTCCGCAAGAGCCTGCTGCCGGACGGTGGCTATACCGTGG
>CAIXOY010000271.1 GCA_903921135.1 uncultured Gammaproteobacteria bacterium | reverse complement strand
TGGAAACCGTGGGAGGCACCAGCGGGCCGGGCAATGCGACCTTCCCCGAATCCCTTGCGGTGGATCTGGGTGCGAGCGGTGCAGGCACCAGCTCCATTGCGGTCGGCTTCACCAACAAGGACGTGTTGCTGCAGGCCGAACTCTCTGCCCTCGAGGCATCTGGTCACGGCGAGATCGTCTCGCAGCCCAAGGTCATCACCGGTGACAAGCAGAAAGCCAGCATTTCGCAGGGTACCGAGATCCCCTACCAGAAGGCCTCGGCCTCCGGCGAGACGACGGTGGAGTTCAAGGAGGCCGTGCTGAAGCTCGACGTCACGCCCCACATAACGCCTGATGACCGCATCATGATGAAACTCACCATCAATCAGGATTCGGTGGGCGCTTTCATCACCGGCGAGTTCGGCTCGCAGATCCCGACGATCGACACCACGGCCCTCGACACGCAGGTGCTGGTCGACAACGGCCAGACCGTGGTTCTGGGCGGGGTGTTCAAAACCGAGGAAATCCTGAGCCAGACCAAGACACCCGTGCTGGGCGACATTCCTTATGTCGGTCGCCTGTTCCGCAAGGACAGCAAGGAGTCGAGCAAGACCGAGACGCTGATCTTCATCACCCCGAAGATCATCGGCGACCGTCTGCTCAACTGACGCACGGAGCCGCATGCTGCAGGCGCGCAACGTGGTGCTCGTGGGCCCGATGGGCTCAGGCAAGAGCACCATAGGCCGCCTGCTTGCGGGGCGGCTGGGTTTCGTTTTCCGCGATTCCGACACGCTGATCGAGGAGCGCACCGGGGCCTCGATTTCCTGGATTTTCGACGTCGAGGGCGAGCCGGGTTTCCGCGAGCGCGAAACCGCTGTGATCGATGACATGGCCTCGGAGTCGGGCATGGTCCTCGCCACGGGTGGTGGTGCGGTGATGCGCGATCAGAACCGGCGGCTGCTCTCTGGCATGGGCAGCGTCGTGTACCTCGAGACCTCCGTTCGCGAGCAACTTTCCCGCACCAAGCGCGATCGTAAACGCCCGCTCTTGCAGACGCCCGACCGCGAGAAAGTCCTGAGCGAGCTGCTGGCCCTGCGCCACCCCCTGTATCTGGAAGTGGCAGACATCGTCGTGCACACCGACCGTCGCAGCGCGAGCAGTGTGGCGGGTGAGATTGTCGAAAGACTGGGCGCGGGCGACCCGTCCTGAGCCGCGCGGAACTGGCCGCGCTGCGCGAAGCTGGCTAAGCTTCCACCCTCTGCCCGGCCCCCGGGTGGCGCCAGGAAAGAACCGGATGCAGGCCGCATCGCTCGACGTCCAACTCGGCTCCCGCAGCTACCCGATACACATCGGCAGCGGGCTGCTGGACGACGCCTCGCTCTTCGGCCGGCATCTCGGCGAATCCCGCGCGGTAATCGTCACGAACACCACGGTCGCGCCCCTCTATCTCGAGCGCCTGCGCGCGGCGATCGGCGAGCGCGTGATGCTGGTGAAGGTCCTGCCCGATGGCGAGGAGCACAAGAATCTCGCGGTGCTGTCCGATCTCTACGATGCCCTGCTTGCCGCGCGTTGCGACCGCAACTGCACGCTGGTGGCGCTCGGTGGCGGCGTGATCGGCGACATCACCGGTTTTGCAGCGGCCACTTACCAGCGCGGCGTCTCCTTCCTGCAGGTGCCCACCACGCTGCTTGCGCAGGTCGACTCTTCCGTGGGCGGCAAGACCGCTGTGAACCACCCGCGCGGCAAGAACATGATCGGTGCCTTCCACCAGCCCCGCGCGGTGATCGCCGACATCGACACGCTGGCCACGCTGCCCCCGCGCGAATACGCCGCAGGCCTCGCCGAGGTGCTCAAGTACGGTCTGATCGGGGACGCGCCCTTCCACGCGTGGCTCAGTGCCAACGCCTCCGCCATCACCGCGCGTGATGCAGGCTGCCTGATCGAGATCGTGCGCCGCTCCTGTGCCAACAAGGCGCGCGTGGTGGCGGCCGACGAACGCGAGGAAGAAGGCGGCTCGCGCGCGCTGCTCAATTTCGGTCATACCTTTGGCCACGCCATCGAGACCGCGACGGATTACCGCAGCCTCCTGCACGGCGAGGCCGTGGCGATCGGCATGGTCATGGCGGCGCGCTTTTCGCAGGAACTCGGCTGGCTGCCGGCCGCGGATGTCCGCGGCATCCGCGACCTCGTCGCGGGATTCGGCCTGCCCGTCACGCCCCCTGAGGGGCTCGACGCCGTTGCGCTGCTCTCGCTGATGCGCGGCGACAAGAAATCGAGCGCGGGCCGCATCCGCCTCGTGTTGCTGCGGCGGATCGGTGAGGCCGTGCTCAGCAGGGACTTCCCCGAGAGCGCTTTGCTGGCATTGCTCGAGACATTCACCCGGAGTCCGGAGGCCGCAACGGCATGAGACGAGTGGAACCCACGCTCTCGTCCGAGGACGACTGGTACCGGCACTACGACCTCGATCGCGACCCCTTCGCCGAGGGTGGCGTGCAAGGTCTGTTCTATCCGGGCGGGGCGCGGCAGGAAACCGTCGAGCAACTCCAGCACCTCGCACGCTTCTCCGACTGCGTGCTGCTGGTCACCGGCATTCCGGGCATGGGCAAGACCGCCACGCGGCGGCACTTCGTGGCCCAGAGTGCATCCGACACGCGCTGCTGCGTGCTCGAGGCCGCGCTGCTCGAGGGGCCCGAGCCCTGGCTGCGCCGCGTGCTCTCCGGCTTCGGCCTGCGCTCGCAGCCCCGTGCCGGCACAGATGCCGACCTCCAGCAACTCGTGCAGTTCTGCGCCGATCGTCTGGCGGCGGGTTCCCAGTCGTGGCTGGTCATCGACGATGCGCAGCACATGCACGAGGACGTGCTGCAGTTCCTGCCCCGCCTGTTGCAGGCCGCGGGGCGTAACCTCCGCGTGGTGCTCTTCGCCGAGCCTGACTGGCGCGAGCAACTGCAGTCGGTGATGCCCTCGGGTGTGCCGCTGCATACCATCGAGCTTCAGCCTTTGGAGCGCGGCGAGACTTACGCCTACATCCACTACCGCATGAACACCGCGGGGCTGGAGGGCGAGTCGCCGTTCAATGCGGCAGAGCTCGAACAGATACACCGCAACGCCGACGGCATTCCGGCCGAGATCAACGCCGAAGCGCGGGCGGCCCTGCTGGGCGGCATCAAGGTCGTCCAGGAGCCGCTCAATTCCTTGCCGATGTGGCACTTCGGCGTGATTGCCGCGACATTGCTCGCGCTGCTGCTTCTCTATGCCTGGACCGGCATGAACGAGAGCGAACAACAGCCGCCCGTGCCGATCCCCGGCCTTGCCCCCGTGACGGAACTCGACACCGGAGACGGGGCGGGCGATGCCGGTATCGCGGCCGCGGAGCCGGACGCCGAGCAACTGGCTGCCGACGGCGCTACGGCTGCAGAGCCCTCCACTGGCGCGGGCACGTCTGCTGCTCCCGCCAAGCCCGATGCGGGCCCCGTGGCCACGCCTGCCGCGGAGACGGCAGTGGCTGCGGCACCTGCGGCTGCTCCAGCACCCGCCGCTGCCAAAGCCGTGGCGCCACCGGAGCCGGTTGCCCCCCCTGCCGCCAAACCGGCGCCTGTGGCCGCTCCCGCCCCGAAGCCTGCGCCCGTCGCCAAGGCTGTGCCCGACGCCCCTGGCCCCTCGTTGTCCGAGGCCGAAGCGCTCGAGGCGGAATTGCGCGCTGCCATGCCGCTCGAGGGGCCCGGCGCGCCAAGACAGCCCGCAGAGCCGGTTCGCCCCGCGCCCGAGGCGGCCGCTACCGCGCCTGCGCCTGCGAAGCCCAAGCCCGCGGTCAAGCCCGCCCCTCAACCCGCTCCGAAGGTGGCGCCGAAAGTGGCGCCCAAAGCCGCAGCGCCCTCCGGGGACTACGTCTACCGAGGCGGCAACCGCGCAGGCGGCGCCCTCACGGCCGATGAGCAGTATCTCGTGGGGCAGCCCTCGGGGAATTTCGTGCTGCAGATCATGGGCTCCGACGACCCGGCCCGCGTTCGCTCGTTCATTGCCCGTGCAGGCGTGCCGCTGCGCGTCTACCGCAAGCTGAACAACGGCAAGGAGTGGTACTCCGTGGTGTACGGCAACTACGCCTCGCGCGCGGCGGCCGACAAGGCGCAGAAGAACCTGCCGAGGGGCCTCGCTGGCAGCAAGCCCTGGGTACGCCGCCTCGATGCCGTGCAGAAGGAAATCCGCGCGGCACGGGCGCTCTGAGACATACTCCGCAAGCAACCTGAAAAGGCCCGGACCAAAGGACCTCCATGAGCACACTGAAGAACGACCGACTTCTGCGCGCGCTGCGCCGCGAGCCCCTGGACCGCACACCCGTCTGGATCATGCGCCAGGCCGGCCGCTACCTGCCCGAGTACCGGGCCACCCGCGAGAGGGCGGGCGGTTTCATCGAACTGATGCGCAATCCCGAGATGTGCTGCGAGGTGACCCTGCAGCCCATCGACCGCTTCGATCTCGATGCAGGCATCCTGTTCTCCGACATCCTCACCATCCCCGACGCCATGGGGCTGGGGCTGTATTTCGAGACGGGTGAAGGGCCCTGCTTCAAGCGCTCGGTGCGCAGCGAGGCCGACATCGACGCGCTGCACATACCCGACCCCGAGCAGGATCTGGGCTACGTGATGGATGCCGTGCGCACCATCGTGCGGGAGTTGGGCGGCCGCGTGCCGCTGATCGGTTTCTCCGGCAGCCCATGGACGCTCGCGACCTACATGGTCGAGGGCGGCTCGACGCGCGAGTTCGCCCGTGTGAAGACCATGGCCTTCGCCGAACCCGAACTGATGCACCGCCTGCTCGGCATACTGGCCGACGCGGTGACCGCGTATCTCGCGGCGCAGATCCGTGCCGGCGCCGCTGCCGTGCAAGTCTTCGATACCTGGGGTGGTTCGCTGGGCCATGCGGCTTACCGCGAGTTCTCGCTCGCCTATATGCAGCGCATCGTGCAGGGCCTGCGCGCGCTGGGTCACACCGAGCCGGTGATCCTGTTCACCAAGGGCGGCGGGCAGTGGATCGAGGCCATCGCGGCCACAGGTTGCGAGGGTGTGGGTCTCGACTGGACCACCGATCTCGGCCACGCCCGTCGCCAGACCGGTGGGCGCGTGGCGCTGCAGGGCAACATGGACCCCTCGATGCTGCGGGCGCCGCCCGCGCGCGTGCGGCAGGAAGTCGCGGCCATCCTCGACTCTTTCGGCGAGGGCAGCGGTCACGTCTTCAACCTGGGTCATGGCATCACGCCCGACATCAACCCCGAGAACGTTCGCGTTCTGGTGGAGTCGGTGCGCGAGCTCTCGCCGGCCTACCACCGGCGCTGAACCCCTCGGGCCGCGCGCGAGCGCTCGCTCACCTCCGGAGCCACCATGCGCCGCGACCTGCGCCCCTACTGGGTGAAACGCATCTACCTCGTGTTCCGCGCGTGGTACGCGGAGCATTTCCTGCGTCCGCATTTCGATCATCTGGGCCACGGCGGCACCTACATGAAGCCCTGGTACGTGCAGGTGAACGGGCCGAACATCTTGCTCGGCAACTACGCCACGGTGATCGGTGATGTGGACAAGCGGGTCTCGATTGCGGTCTGGGGCCGCGGCCCGGGTCAGGGGCGCATCACGATCGGTGATTTCGCGCTCATCACGCCTGGGGTGCGCATCAGCGCGAGCGACGCCATCGAGATCGGCGACAACTGCATGATCGCGAGCGGCGCCTACATCACGGACTCCGACTGGCACGGCATCTACGACCGCATCGAGCGCAACGTGGTGCCGGCGCCGATCCGCATCGGCAACAACGTGTGGATCGGTGACCACGCGCTGGTGCTGAAGGGCGTGACCATCGGTGATAACAGCATCGTGGGCGCGGGCGCCGTGGTGACGCGGGACGTGCCTGCGAACGTGGTGGTGGCGGGGAACCCGGCGCGCATCGTGAAGGAACTCGACCCGGCCGGGCCCTTCGTGACGCGGGGCGACTACTTTGCCGACCCGCGTTCGCCCGCCTCAGAGGCAGACGAACTCGATCGCCGCTTCCTTGCGGGGAACAGTTTCTTCAATTGGGTCCGCTCGGTGCTCTTTCCGGGGCCGCTGGACTAGCTGCTTCTTGCCCCGTACCGCGGCGGCTTCCACCCGCGCCCGCGCTGCATTCGCCCCTGAACAGCGCCCATTCCTCGCAACGGCTGCCGTCGGGCAAAGCGCAGAGCGCGTACTCACCGCCGTTGGCATCGCGTTGCGGCAGCAGCGTGCCGCCGCGTTCGACGCATTGCACCGAGGCAGGGTTGGGCAGCCCGACGGCCGTGGC
>CAIXOY010000270.1 GCA_903921135.1 uncultured Gammaproteobacteria bacterium | reverse complement strand
GATCACGAAGGAGTTGTAGGGCCGCTCGCGCGGCAACTGCAGCGAGGCACGCAGGCTGCAGTCCGGCGCGAGCCGGTGGCACCAGCGCCCGTAGACCACGTAGAGATCGCCGTTGCGGTGCACCGCCATGCCGCCCGGCCAGGCCGCGCCGCCGGGCAAGGGAGGCGAGCAGGCCAAGGGCTTCAGCGTGAGCGGGTCGATGCGCTCGACCCACGCCTGCGTCGGCAGGCCGAGAAAGCGGTGGCGCATCATCCGGTGCCGGAGCAGGTACACCTCGCCGGGCTGGCGCAGCACCGTCATGGTGGGGAAGTGCACGCGCCGGCGCGTGATGTGCAAGCGCTTGCCGGCGCCCAACAGCGGGGCGAAGGGACCCTGCGGCACCTGCAGCCGCGCGGGGCCTCCGTCTTCGCCAGGCCAAGGGCTCCGGTAATAGCCCCCGTGGCTCATGCCGCGGCCCCGGTCAGGGCATGTACACCCCACCACTCACACTGATCAGCTGGCCGGTGATGTAGTTCGAGCGATCGGAGGCCAGAAACATCGCGAGCCACGCCATATCCTCGGGGCGGCCGAGCCGCGGGATCGGCAGGCTGCTCATGTTGTAGAGCGAGCCGCCCTCGAGCGCAGACTGCATCTCTTCCGGACGGCCCATGGTCTCGAAACCGAAGCGGTTCCAGAAACTCCCCTGCCCTACCTCATCGGCCTGGTGCGGCACGATCCAGCCCGGCGCGATGTTGTTCACGCGCACACCCTTGCGCGCCCACTCCCACGCAAGCGCCTTGCTGAAGCTGTTCACGAAGCCCTTGGTGCCGCCGTAGTGCGCCACGTTGGCTGCAGCCTCGCCGAGCAGCGAGGAGTTCGAGGAAATGTTGATGATGCTGCCGTACTGGCGGCCCAGCATGTCTGCGGCCACCGCCTGGCAGCAGTTCACCACGCCATCGATGTTCAGCGCGATTTCCCAGCGCCGGCCCGCCTCGTCGAACTCCTCGAAAGCCGAGGGATGCGCCACGCCGCCGGCGTTGTTGACCAGCACGTCCACCGGGCCGAAGGCCGCATGCGTGGCCTCGACCATCGCGTCCACCGAGTCGCGGCGCGTGACGTCTGTGGCCACCGGAAGGATGCGCCCGGCAAAGCCCGCGGCTTCTGCTTCGGCGGCGAGCTTGCGGCCTGTCTCCGCGTCGCGCGAGGCGCTGACCACATTGCAGCCCTCGCGGGCGAACTCCAGCACCAGTCCGCGGCCGATGCCGCCGCTGCCGCCCGTGATGATGACCGTCTTGCCGGCGAGACCCAGATCCATGCGTGTGTCCTTCAGTCGAGTGAGGGGGAAGAGAGCCGTGCGTGCAGCGCGCCGTCCACCGGCAGCACCACACCGTTCACGAATTCGGCGCGATCGCTCGCAAGGAAGAGCGCCGCATCGGCGATGTCCTCTGCGGTGCCCATGCGACCGCTCGGCACCTGCTTGCAGAAGCGCTCGTAGCCCTGCGGGATGCCGGAGAGCCACTCGCGCACGGGCGGCGTGAGCATGGGGCCCGGCGCGATCACGTTGGCGCGGATGCCGCGCGCGCCGTACTCGGTAGCGATGGAGCGGGCCATGCTGATCACACCGGCCTTGGCTGCGCCGTAGACGGTGAGCCCGGGTGCCGAGTTCAGACCCGCACCGGAGGAGGTGACGATGAAACAGCCCTTGCCCTGCGCGAGCATCACCGGCAGCGCGGCGTGGATGGCGAAATACACGCCGTCGTGGTTCAGCGCCATGATGCGGCGGTAGTCCTCGAGATCCTGTTGATCGGTGGGCGTGGGGATAGCGCCACCCGCGTTGGCGAACACCACATCGAGACGCCCGAATTCCGCCACCGCGCGCGCCACGGCGGCCTGCACCTGTTGCGCATCGGTGACATCGGCGACCTGCGCTTTTATGTGTTCGTTGCCGAGCGCCGAGATGGCCGCGTGCAGCACACCGGCATTGATGTCCACCGCGAGCACGCGCGCGCCCTCTGCGGCGAAGGCCTCGACGCTGGCGAGACCGATACCGCTCGCCGCACCCGTGATCAGAACACTCTTGCCCGCCAGCCCCAGCTCCATGATGTCTCCGATATGCCTGTGTGTCAGATCGCCGCGATGATACGGCGAAGCCCCTGCGCGATGCGTGCCGCGGCGAGTTGCGGCGCCAGCGCCTGCAGTTCCTGCGAGAACACCTCGGCGTTCAGGCTCATGCCCGGCGCGTTGGCCTGCACGGCGCGGATGATCTCCGCGAGCGGCGCCGCACCCTCGCCGGGCACCAGCCGGCCCCATTGGATCGAGTCCGGGCGCGTGTCTTCGTCGGCGGCGCGGTCGCTCAACTGGAAATCCTTGATCATGCCCGGCGGCAGCGCACGGATATCGTCCAGCGTGGCGCGGCAGCGCGCCCAGTGCCAGGTGTCCAGGGCGATGCCAAGATTGGGCGCGCCGGTTTGTTCAGTGATCCGCAGCGCCCGCTCGATGTCGGGTATGCCGGTGCCGGGCAGGAATTCCAGCGCCACCGACGCGCCGAGAGTCGCGGCGCTCTCGCAGAAAGGGGCGAGCGCATCCACGAACTCCGCCACCGTGGCGCGCGGATCGCCCTCGTAGTGCGGCACATTGAAACAGTCGACGCAGAATCGCTCGGCGGCGGCGAGGTGCCGCGCCACAGTGAAGCCGTTGACGCGCGCGAAGGCACAACGCGGCAGCATGCCCATCGTGCCGTCGAGCACCACGCGGCGGATGCCGTAGCGATCAAGCAGCGCGCGGAATTCGGCGCGCGTGGCGCAGGCGCTTTCGGGGAAGGGTGGCAGCATCACGCTCGTGAAGCCCGCCTCGCCCGCGACGGCGACGAGCGCGTCGGCGTCCATGGCGCAGAGGCTGCCGTAGCAGAGCCCCAGAGACAGCGGCGAAGCGGGTATCTCAGCGTGGGTCTGCACGGCCATCCTCCGCGGTGAGGGGGCTCAGATAATCCCCGCGCAGGCCCTTCTTGCGCATGGCAAGACCGGTGAGGCACTGGCGGATCAGGCGGTCGGCGTTCAGCCCCGTGGTGTAACCGGGATCGGCCAGCGGATTGAACTCGACCAGATCGAATCCCACCACGCGCTGGTCAGCGCAGAGTGCGCGCAACAGCGGGAAGAGTTCGCGCGTGGTGAGGCCGCCGGGCTCCGGCGTGCCGGTGCCGGGCGCGTAGGCCGGATCCAGCACGTCGATATCGAGCGAGATGTAGAGATAATCGGTGCCTTCCGCGGCCTCTTTCAGCACGCGCTCCATCACGGCAGGCCAGCCGTCACGCTCCACCTCGGCCATGGTGTGGTAGCGCATGCCCTGCTCGCGCATCCAGTCGAAACCCGCGCGCCCGGGCCAGTAACCGCGCAGCCCCACCTGGATGTAGTTCTTGCCGTCCACATGACCTTCGTTGATCAGGCGCCGGATGGGCTGCCCGTGGCTGATGAGGTGCCCGTCGCCCACGTCGCTCGCATCGTAGTGGGCGTCGAAGTGGATAACGCCGACTTTTTTCTTGCCGTAGACATCGCTCACGCCGGCCACGTTCGGGTATTCCAGCGAGTGGTCGCCGCCCACGATCAGCGGGACGGCGCCGGTGGAGGCGATATCCCGCACCATCGCTCGGATCGGCTCCATCGAGCGCTCCATGCTCAAGCGATCGACGGGAGAGTCGCCGTAATCGACCACGGTGAGGTCGCGCTCCCAGTCGACCATCACGTGCATGTTGGGCTCCGAGTAGGCGCCCCAGCCGAGGTAGCGATCCGCGGTGCGCAGCGCGTTGGGGCCGTAGACGGCGCCGCGCATCCCCGAGCCCATGTCGACGCCTGCGCCCATGATCGCGACGTCCACCTTGCCCGCCTTCAGGTCTGCGGGCGTGAGCGCCACGGGCTTGCGGAAAAACGTGGGGATACCGCCGCTGGTGAAGCCCCCCGCGAAGCGCTGTACGTTGACGGGCCCGGGCGGGCGCTTGTCCGCGCTCATGTCGCGCGGGTGCTTCCATTCCTCGATGGTCGGGTCGTCGGGGTTCAGTGGAATCGAGGCGACAGGCGCGGGCGTGGCGGCGCTTTCAGCGGCCGCGGCGCAGGGTGGCTGCGCGCAGGCAATGGCCAGCAGCGCGAGGACAGCGAACGGGTATCGGACCGGCATGAACGGCCTCCGCGAATCCGGTTTGGCACGGCGGCCATCATATCCCCTCGACGCCCGCCCTGAACCCGTCCGTCGGGATGAGGACTCCTGCGTGTAGGATGCCCGCACCTCCTGCGGAAGCCTTTGCATGCAAGCACCGACTTCGACCCTGCAGATGCGCGTGGTGCTGCTGCTCGCCGCTGCGGTGTTCCTGAATTACTTCGACCGCGGCGCGCTCTCGATCGCGGCGCCCCTGGTGCAGGAGGAACTCGCGCTCACGCCCGCGCAGATGGGCATTCTTTTCTCGGCGTTCTTCTGGTCCTACGCACCGCTGCAGCCTCTGGCCGGCTGGCTCGCGCAGCGCTTCGATGTGCGTCTCGTGCTCGGTGGTGGGCTCGCGTTATGGGGCCTCGCCACGCTGCTCACAGGTTTTGCCAACGGCTTCTGGATGCTGCTCGGCCTGCGCGTGCTGCTCGGGATCGGCGAGAGCGTGTTCTACCCGTGCAACCACAAATTCCTCGGCCAGCACGCAGCCGTACACGAGCGCGGACGCGCCAACGGCATCGTGGCCACGGGGCAGGCACTGGGGCCTCTGGTGGGCACGCTCGGTGGCGGACTGCTGATGGCGGAGCACGGCTGGCGGCCGGCTTTCCTGCTTTTCGGTGTGCTCTCGCTCGTGTGGCTGTGGCCCTGGCACATCGCCACGCGCGGAGGTGCCACGGCGGCGACGGGCGAGGCAGTGGTACCCGTGCGCTGGTCGCGACTGCTTGCCGAACGTTCGCTCTGGGGCACGAGCCTCGGGCACTTCTGCGGCAACTACGCCTACTACTTCACGCTCACCTGGCTGCCGCTGTTGCTGGTGCGCGAGCACGGTCTCGACATGGCACAGATGGCGGTGGTGGGGGCCTGCGTCTACGCGCTGCAGGCCGTGGCCGCACCCCTGACGGGCTGGCTCTGCGACCGGCTGATCGCGCGCGGCCACAGCCCCGACCGCGTACTGAAGGGGATCATGAACCTCGGCTTGGGCGGCGCCGCCGCGGCAATGGCGGGCTGCGCCTTTGCCGGGCCGCAGCTCTCCATCGGGCTCATTCTGGTGGCGGGTGTGTTCTTCGGCATGCAGAGCGCGCCGCTCGGCGCGATCTCGCAGACGATCGGCGGGCCGCGCGCAGCCGGTCAGTGGATGGGTGTGCAGAACCTCTGCGCGAACTTCGCGGGCGTGCTGGCCCCTCTGGTCACCGGTTTCGTGGTGGAGAGCACCGGCGAGTTCCTGTGGGCCTTCGTCATCGCCGCGGGCGTGACGCTGGCGGGCGTGTTCGCCTTCGGTGTGGTGGTGCGGCGCGTGGCGCCGGCGGCGTGGTGAGGATCAGCCTGCGGGCTCGAGGATCTGCGGCCAGCGCTGCGCGAGCAGGCCGGGAATCTCCTCGGCCGGCACGGGGCGGCTGAAGTAGTAGCCCTGCATGGAATCGCAACCGAGCTCGCGCAGCAGCCGCGCCTGCTCCAGCGTCTCCACGCCCTCGGCCGTGAGACCGAAACCGAAGCTCCGCGCGAGGCCGACGATCGCGCGCACGATCACCAGGCTTTCGGCATCCCCCGGCAGGCCCTGCACGAAGCTCTGGTCGATCTTGATGCGGTGGATCGGCAACTGCCGCAGGTAACTCATCGAGGAATAGCCGGTACCGAAGTCATCGAGCGACAGTGAGACACCCGTGGCGCGCAACTCCCGCAGCAGCGTGAGCGTGGCGTGGCTGTCTTCCATCAGCACGCTCTCGGTGACTTCGAGTTCGAGCAGCTCCGGCGCGATACCGGCGGCCATGAGATCGCGCACGCTCTCGAGAATGCCCGCATTGCGCAGTTGTCGTGCCGACAGGTTCACGCCCACGCGCAGCGGGTGTCCCGCGTCCCGCCAGCGCACCGCATCGGCACACGCCGTGCGCAGCACCCACTCGCCGATGCCCACGATCAGGCCGCTGCGCTCCGCGGCGGGAACGAAATCCATCGGGGAAATCACACCGTGCTCGGGGTGCGTCCAGCGGATCAGCGCCTCCACCGAACGGATGGTGCCGCTCGCCACATCGAGCTGCGGCTGGTAGGCCAGACGGAACTCGCCACGCTCCAGCGCGAGCCGCAGGTTGCTCGCGAGGTTCAGCTGCTGCGTCGCACGCTGCGTGAGCGAGACGTTGTAGAACTTGCAGTTGTCCCGCCCCTCTTCCTTGGCGTGGTACATCGCCGTGTCGGCGTGCTTCAGCAGCGCATCGGCGCTGTTGCCGTCCTCGGGATACAGGGCGATGCCGATGCTCGTGGTGAGCACCACCTCGCGGCCCTCGAGCACGAAGGGGCGCGTCATGAGGTCGCGGATGCGCTCGGCGAGTTGCATCACCGCCTCGCTGCTGCTCACGCGCGGCACCAGCACCGTGAACTCGTCGCCACCGAGCCGCGCGAGCCGGAGTTCCGGCTCGTCGTTCGAGAGCCGCGACACCACGTCGGTGGGACGCACGCCCTCGCGCAGCCGCGTGCCGATGGTCTGCAGCGCCAGATCCCCCACGGTATGGCCGAGGGTATCGTTGATGTTCTTGAAGCCGTCCATGTCGAGGAACAGCACGGCAAGGCGGTTACCGAGGAAGCCCGCACGCACGATCTCGCGCTCCAGACGCTGCAGGAAGGAGAGCCGGTTCGGCAGCCCCGTCAGCGTGTCGACGTAGGCAAGTTCCTCGATCTGGCGCTCCGCGCTCTTGCGCTCGGTGATGTCGCGTGCAAGCACGACGAACCGCGGCGTCTGCCCGGGATCGCCTTCCTTGCGCGCGGCCGAGAGTTCGAACCAGCGCGAACCCTTTGGCACCGGTATCTCGTACTGCACGCCGTGAACGCGCCCCGTGGTGGCGGCGCTGCGCAAGGCACCCATGACGGCGGCAGCCGCCGGCCCGGGCAGCACATCGCTCACGCGGCGTCCGACGACGTGCTCCGGCGTCCAGGCGACGGGCATGGGCTCTGCCGAGTGGAATTCGAGGTAAAGCCCGTCGAGATCCATCTCGAAAAGCAGGTCAGGGATGGCGTCCAGGATCGCGCGGTTGCTGGCGTTGGCGCGCCGCAGCTCCGACATTGCGGCAGAGGCGCGCAGGATGTAGCGCACGCGGTGCCCCAGCAGCGACCAGTTGATCGGCTTCGGCAGGAAATCCGTGGCGCCCACCTCGAAGGCGCGGTCGATGGACGCGAGATCGTCCATGCCCGTCACCATGACCACGGGCACCGGCACATCACTCTCGGCACGCAAGCGCGCGCAGAGCTCGAAGCCGTCCATGCCAGGCATCTCGACATCCGACATCACCAGATCGAAGCTGGCGCCATGGAAGAGCTGCAAGGCTTCCTGCGCGTCGGCGGCCACTTGCACGACAAAACCTGCCTGCTGCAGCGAGGCCTGCATGAGGATGCGCGCGGTCGGGTCGTCGTCGACCACAAGGATCTGCTGTGGCACGGCATCGCTCATGGTTGGGGCTCCTCGGGCTGCAATTGCCCCCGCAATGCCTCGACCACGCGCTCGTGCTCGAGGATGAGTTCAGCGGCAAGGGGGCGCAGCAGTTCCAGATCCGATTCGCGCCGCATCGACTCGAGTTGCCGCGCCATGGCGGGCAGGCGCTGTGCGCCGAGATTCGCGCTGCTCGACTTCAGCGTGTGAGCGGCATCGCATACGGATTTGGTATCGCCGGCAGCGATGCCGGCGCGGATCTTTTCGATCAGTGCCTGCGAGCTGTCGAGGTAGAGATCGATGACCGTGGCAAGGATGTCCGGGCCGCCCTGCTGCTGCATGCCGCGAATCCGCAGCAGCGCCTGCGTGTCGAGTACCGGTGCCTCTGCCGGCACGGGCTCGGTCACCGGCTCGCCCGCGGATGTCCTGACGGCCTGTGCGGCCTGTACGGCAGCCAAGGAGAGCTTCAGTGCGGTTTCGATCACCCGGCGCAACTGCAGCCGGGTGAAGGGCTTGGCGAGGTACTCATCCATGCCGGCTTCGAGGCAGCGTTCCCGATCGCCCGTCAACGCGTTGGCCGTGAGCGCCACCACGGGGGTCGGCGTGCGCCCGTTGCCTCTTTCGATCTGGCGGATGCGGCGGGTGGTTTCGTAACCGTCCTGCTCCGGCATCTGGCAATCCATCAGCACCACATCGAAGCTCTGCTTGCGGAAGCGCCGCAGCGCATCCATGCCATCGCCCGCGGTGGTCACGCGGCAGGACATCTGCTCGAGCATCCCCAGCGCCACGGCCTGGTTCACGGGGTTGTCTTCCACCAGCAGCACTTTCAGTCCGAGCGGGAGAAGTTCATCGACTGTTTCCTTCGCGACCCCGATGCCATCGGTGCTGCCCCGGCACAACACGCCGATCAGCGCAGTGTGCAGATTCGCGCGGCGCACCGGCTTGGTGAGCCAGGCCGAAACGCCCTGCGAGAGGCTGTCGGATTCGTCCACGCCCGACATGGAACTCAGCATCAGCACCGGCAGATCACGCAGATCAGGACGGCCACGGATCAGGCGCACCAGATCCATGCCGTTCATGCGCGGCATGTGGTAGTCGATGATCGCAAGTTCGTAGGGGCGGCCTTGCTCTGTTGCCTCGCGGAAACGCTGCAGTGCCTCAGCCGCATCCTCTGCCGTGCTCACATCTGCCTGCCAGCCCTGCAGTTGCTCCGCAAGGATCTGGCGATTCAGCGCGTTGTCGTCCACCACCAGCAGACGCCGTCCGGCAAGCGGCTCGCCGGGCAGTTCGCGTGCGAGCCCTTCCTCGCGCGGCAAAGTGATCGTGAACCAGAAGATGGAGCCCTCGCCGGGCTGGCTCTCAACCCCGACCTCACCACCCATCAGCGTGACCAGCTGGCGCACGATCGCAAGCCCCAGACCCGTGCCGCCAAAACGGCGCGTGGTGGACCCGTCTTCCTGCGAGAAAGACTCGAAGATCATCGCAAGATTGCCCGGCTGTATGCCGATCCCGGTGTCCTGCACCTCGAAGCGCAGCTGACCGAGCGCCGGATCATCGCCGGGCTGCTCCCGCGCTTGCAGGACCACCTGGCCGCGCTCGGTGAACTTCACGGCGTTGCCGAGCAGGTTGACCAGCACCTGACGCAGCCGCGTGGCATCCCCCCGGTAGCCCATGTGCAAACCCGGCGGAACCCGGCAGACCAGGTCCAGGCCCTTGGAGTGGGCGCGCTCGGCGAGCAATTCGGCGGACTGCTCCATCAGCTGTTCGAGATCGAAGGGCGCCTCGTCGAGTTGCAGGCGTCCTGCCTCGATCTTCGAGAAATCGAGGATGTCGTTGACGATCATCAGAAGCGATTCCGCCGACGCCGCGATCGCCCGTGTGTAGTCCTGCTGGCGGCCATCGAGGCGCGTGCCACGCAGCAACTCGGTCATGCCAAGCACACCGTTCATGGGGGTGCGGATCTCGTGGCTCATGCGGGCCAGGAACTCGCTCTTGGAGCGGCTGGCAGCCTCGGCCTGGTCGCGCTGGAGTTCCGCCGAACGGTTCGACTCGATGCGCTCCAGCATCCGGTTGGCGGCGATGGCAACGCCCGAGATTTCGTCCGCGCGCCCGATGTCGGGCAATCTGCCGGAGAGATCGGCCCCTGTCCCCAGCCCCTGCAGACCCGCGCTCAGTTGCGCGAGCGGCGAGAGCACCCGCCCACGGACCCAGCGGATCGCGAACAGGGTGATCAGCACGCCGATCAGCAGACTGACCCCCACGAACCACAACGAGATCCGGTTCAGCCGCTCGATGAAGAGCCGCTTGGTCGCGAGGCGCAAGGCGAGAGTGGAACCATCAGGCTGTACCGCGACGGGGAAAAGCCCCTCGATGGTCCTGCCTTGCGGCGGATCGATCTGCAATTCGGCGGGACGCAGCGGCACATCAGCGCGCAGCGTGGTACCCGGCAGGACCTCGAAGGAGGTGGCTGCATCGAGCGTGTGGTCGAGCGAGGCCATGAACTGGACGTCGAGGCGACGCATCATGGTGAACCAGCCCACGGGCTCACCGCTGCGGTCGGTGGGGCGAATGGGAGCAGTCGCCCATTGGTAGGGCTGGTCTCCCAGCAAGGCATAGCCCTGGGTCACGTCCTCGACGCCGCGCCCCTGCCAGGCGGGACCGCCTTTGGCGCCCAGCGCCGCCTCTGCGGCAGAGGCCTCCACAACGTGTTCACGCGCGGCGTCGAGCGCCAGGCGCAGTCGCAGGCGCCCCTCCACATCGCTCACGAGAAGTACATCGGCACCAAAGCGCCGGAGCGTCGCGAGCGGGAAGTTCTCCTCGGGGAAGGTGGGCTGGATGCCCTGCACGAAGCGCCAGGTGTCGTCCCAGGGGGCGTAGTCGGCCGCCGCCGGGCCGAGTTGCCGGAAGCCTTGCTCGAGCAGCGCCTGCGCGTGACGGGCGCGGGCAAGCATGTCGCGGCGCTCGGCCTCGAGGAAGCCGCGCTGGTAGAGATAACGGCCCACGCCCATCTGCAGCAGGATCAGACTCGCGAACGCACCCATGATGACGAGCGAGGTGAGCACGCCCAGACGCGGACGCCAGCCGCGGGTGGATCCCGGCGTGCGCAGCGCGGATGCGGGCGGAGGCGTGGGCGTGGGGGCATCCATCGTGCGGCGCGTGTCGTTCTTCGGGGTTGTGGCATGGCGAGCGGCGCAGGGAAGTGTAGTGCCTCCCCCGCCACCCGCCACCGGCCGACCCTCAGGCGTGCTGGCTGCTCACCGAGATGATTTCACCGGTCATGTAGCTCGCGTAATCGCTGGCGAGAAAGACCATCACGTTCGCGATCTCCCACACCTCGGCGGCGCGACCGAAGGCTTCCTTGGCCTCGAGCGCTGCAAGCAGATCCACCGGCGTGGTCTTCTTCAGGAACTCGTGCATGGCGAGCGAGGGCGAGACGGCATTGATGCGCACGCCGTGCGGGGCGGCTTCCATGGCGGCGCAGCGCGTGAGCGCCATCACGCCCGCCTTGGCGGCGGCGTAGTGGCACTGCTCGGGCTGCGCACGCCAGCCGAGCACGGAGGCGTTGT
>CAIXOY010000269.1 GCA_903921135.1 uncultured Gammaproteobacteria bacterium | reverse complement strand
GTCGTCTGGGCGATGGCTTCGTTCCCGAATTCCCTCTCTGAGAGAAACCCCCTCATGGATATCAGCCGTTTCGAAACCCTGCTGGTGGAGCGCCGCGGCGCCGTTGACTGGGTGACGCTGAACCGCCCGGGCAAACTGAACGCGCTGAACAGTGTGCTGGTGCGTGAACTGGGCGAGTACTTCGGCGGGTTGTACCGCGAGTACGCCGTGCGGGTGGTGGTGCTGCGCGCCGCAGGGCGTGCCTTCTGTGCGGGTCTCGATCTGGAGGAATATGCCGGAATCGAAGAAGCCGAGCCGTCCATGCAGGCCGCGCTCGATATACAGACGCGCATCCGCGACATCATGAAAGCCATGCGCCGCTGTCCGCAGCCGGTGATCAGCCTGGTGCAGGGTGCGGCCTGCGGGGGCGGTTTCTCGCTTGCCTTGTCATCCGACATCCGCATTGCCGGCCAGAGCGCGCGCATGAACGCCGCCTACATCAAGGTGGGTCTCACGGGCTGCGATATGGGCTCTAGTTATTTCCTGCCGCGGCTGGTGGGAACGTCGGTCGCCTCCGAACTGCTGCTCACCGGGCGATTCATCGATGCCGAGCGGGCGCTGCGCGTGAACCTCGTGTCTGCCGTGGTGCCCGATGCGGAACTCGAGGCTGCCGCGCAGCCTTATGTGGACGAGATGCTCGCCACCACGCCGTTGGGGCTGCGGCTGACCAAGGATGCGATCAACTTCGCCATCGATGCGCCCTCGATGGACGCGGCGATGGCGATGGAGGACCGCCAGCAGATCCTCTGCTCGCAGACCGCGGATCACCGCGAGACCATTGCGGCACGCGTGGAGAAACGGCCGCCTGTGTATCGCGATCGCTGAGCGAGGCGCGCCCTAGCCGCACCAGCCGTTCAGGCGTGCGGCGTCCTGTGTTTCGTCGATGGCGCGCGTGAGTTTGCTCACGAGCTCGTCGACCTGCGTCTCGGTGATGATGAGCGGCGGGCACACCGCAAGACTCGAGCCCGCCACGGCCCGCACGATCAGGCCGTTCTCCTGCGCGCGTATCTGTGCATGTGCGCCCACCTTGCCCCCCTCGAAGGCGCGGCGCGTCGTCTTGTCTGCCACCAGTTCCACCGCCGCGATCAGGCCGACACCGCGCACCTCGCCCACCAGCGGGTGATCGGCGAGGGTGCGCAGCCGCTGCTGCAGGTATTGGCCCGTGCGCGCGGCGCGCTCGAAAATGCGGTCCCGCTGGTAGATCTCGAGGGTCTTCAGCGCCAAGGCTGCAGGCACCGGATGACCGGAGTAGGTGTAGCCGTGGCCGAAGATCCCTACCTTCGACGCAGGTTCGATCATGGCCTCGTGCATATCGCCGCGGATCACCGCCGCCGAGAGCGGCAGATAGGCCGAGGTCACGGCCTTGGCGAGGGTCATCATGTCGGGTTCGATCGCATAGGTGGTGGCGCCGAAATCGTTGCCCGTACGGCCGAAACCGGTGATCACCTCGTCGTCGATCAGCGCCACGTCGTAGCGCTTCAACAAGGGCTGGAGTTTCTCCCAGTAGCCGCGCGGCGGCAGCACCACACCACCCGCGCCGGTCACGGGCTCCGCGATCATCGCAGCGACGGTGTCGGGCCCTTCGCGCAGGATCAGCTCCTCGATCTGCGCCACCAGACGGCTCGCGAATTCTTCCTCTGTTTCGCCCGGCAGACCCTGGCGGTAGTAGTGCGTGGCGTCCACGCGCAGGATGCCAAGAGCGTCCAACGGCAGGTCGAAATGCTGGTGCTGCGGCACCAGGCCGGTCATGGCGGCCGCCGCCACTGTGACGCCGTGGTAGCCGCGCTGGCGTGCGATGATCTTGCGCTTCTGCGGCCGCCCGGTGACGGTGTGGTAGTAGCGCAGCAGTTTCCAGTGCGTGTCGTTGGCGTCCGAGCCGGAATTGCCGAAGAACACGCGCGCGTCTTTCACCGGCACCATCGCGGCGATGCGCTCTGCGAGCTCGATGGCGACGGGATGCGTCTTGCCGCCGAAGAGGTGCGTGTAGGGGAGGCTGCGCATCTGCGCGGCGGCGGCCTCCACCAGTTCTTCGTTGCCATAGCCGAGCGCGGTGCACCAGAGACCCGCCATGCCCTCGAGGTATTGCTTGCCGGCGTCGTCGTAGACGTACACGCCCTCGCCGCGGGTCAGCGTGAGTTGCTCGATGGCGGCGAGGTTGGTGGTGGGGTAGAGGATGCGGGTCATGGGTGTGGCTCGGAAAAGATCGGGTGTGAGGTGCAGTCTGGTGGGTGGATTTCAGAGGCTGCAGTTGCTGGTCGGGGATTTGTCACAGGGGTGGAATGTGTCGCGGGCATGGCCCGCTCCCATATTGACCTTCTGGATAGGGCCACGCCCCGGTCCCCTGTGGGAGGGGGCCATGCCCCCGACTCCTGTGGGAGAGCCATGCCCCGGTCCCCTGTGGGAGGGGGCCATGCCCCCGACACAGCGCCTGCCGAACTCACCGGATCCCCGAGAGAAAGCG
>CAIXOY010000268.1 GCA_903921135.1 uncultured Gammaproteobacteria bacterium | reverse complement strand
GCAAAATCGAAGAACCGCCCCAGTGGCAAACGGAACACGTCCGCGTTGCCATTGGTGATCACGCCGAGCGTGTAACGCCCCTGCAATTCCCCGAGGCAGTCTTCCACACCCTCGAAGGGCTCCACGGCATGGCGTGCGGCAATGAACACCTCGAAGCCCTCTCGTGCCAACGCCAGCGCTTCCTGCGTGTTGCGCCCGCACTGCTCCAGCGCGAGCCGCAGGGATTCGATGCGTACATCGCTGATACGGTGCGCGAGCTCGGGGCGCGCGGCCATCAGTTCGAGGCGAAGTGCCATCAGCGCCGCGCGATCGAAGCGCTCGCCCAGTTCCGGGCAACGCTCCCGGGCCCACAGCGCCAGCTCCTGCTCGGCTTGCACCAGCACCGGGCGCAGATCCCAGAGCGTGTCGTCCAGATCGAAGGTGATCAGCCGCAGCCGGCGCGCCATGCCGCTCACTCCGGCGTTTCCTCGCGGCGGCGTCCGGCCCGCGGGTGCGCGGCGTCGTACACCTTGGCGAGGTGCTGGAAGTCGAGGTGCGTGTACACCTGCGTGGTCGAGAGGTTGGCGTGGCCCAGCAGTTCCTGCACGGCGCGCAGATCGCTGCTTGATTCAAGCAAGTGACTGGCGAAGGAGTGGCGCAGCATGTGCGGATGCAGGTGCTGCGGAAGGCCGTTCTCGCGGGCGTGCTGCGCGAGGCGAACTTGCACTGCGCGCGTGCCCAGACGCGTGCCGCGGCGGCTCACGAAGAGCGCGGGGCAGTGCGCGGCGCGCGGCCACTGCCGGCGCAGTTGCAGCCATTCACGCAGTGCCGCGAGCGCCTGCCGCCCGACCGGCAGCGTGCGCGTGCGGTTGCCTTTTCCGGTGACCGTGACCAGTGCCTCGTTCAGGTCGAGTGCGGAGATGTCGAGTCCGCAGAGCTCCGAGAGACGCAGGCCCGAGCTGTAGAAGAGTTCCATGATCGCCTTGTCGCGAAGGCTCTCCTCGCTGCGGGGTTCCGCATCGAGCAAGCGCGCGGCCTGGTCCACGTCCAGCACCTTCGGCAGCGTGCGCGCTCCACGCGGAGCCTGCACGCCCAGCGCCGGGTTCGCGGACATGAGCCCCTGCCCGATCATGTAGGCAAAGAGGCCGCGACAGGCTGACAGGAAGCGCTGGATGCTGCGTGGCGCCAGCCCGCGGCGGTGCAGGGCGGATACCGCCTGCCGCAACGCAAGCGTGTCTGCGCTGACGAGTTCCGTTACGCCCCGTTCCGCGAGCAAGGCTTGCAGCAGACGCAGATCGCGGCGATAGGCAGCGAGGGTGTGTCCGGAGGCGCGACGCGCGGCCTCGAGATAGGCAAGCCAGGCCTCTGCCTGCTGCGCGAGCGCCGCCTCGCCCATTCAGCCCCGGCGTACGTGGTGCGGCAGCAGGCGTGCCAGCACTTCGCCGATGAACTCGAGGAACATCGTGCCCATCTCGGCATGGAAGCGGCGCGGGTCGCTGCTGCCCGCAGCCAGCACCGCGATGCAGGCCGGGTTGCCGATCGGCACCACCGCGGCAGACTGCACCTCGTCTGCGAACTCACCGAACAGGATCGCGCGTTCCTGCGGACGCAGCGGCCCGACGATGGGCCGCCCCACGCTGAGCAGCCCGTTCAGCACCGAGCCGGCCTGCGCGCGGTCGAGGGTGCTGGCGGTGTCGGGCCAGGTGAGTGCACCACCCGTGAACAGGTGCAGGCGGCCGTGGTCGATGGCGAAATCCCGGCGCAGGGCATCGAGCACCACACGGCTGCTGGCCTCGAGGGAGTCTGCCTCGAGCAGGCCGAGCACCAGACGTCGCGTGCGCGAGAACAGCAGATCGTTGTCCCGCGCCGTCTCCATCAGACGGCTCAGACGCTGGCGCGAATCGATGTTGCGCTCGCGCAGCAGGCTCACCTGGCGCTCGACCAGTGACACGGCAGCGCCGGCGCGGTGCGGCAGGTCCAGGTCGAGCAGGGACTGCTCGTGGCGTTTGAAGAAATCCGGATGCGCTGCGAGGTAGGCCGCCACGTCTTCGGCGGAGATGCCCGACGGATTGTGCGCGTCGCGGGCGCGCAGTTGTGCGCCGTGATCGTCTTTCATAGTGCGATCTGTCCTTCGAATACCGTCGTGGCGGGGCCGCTCATCAGCAGCGGATGACCCTCGCCCTGCCACTCGATCTGCAGGTAGCCGCCGCGGAGATTCACGCGGACGCGCTCGTCGAGCAAGCCGCGCAACCGTCCCGACACCACGGCGGCACAGGCGCCGCTCCCGCAGGCCTCTGTTTCGCCGACGCCGCGCTCCCACACCCGCAGGTTGATTTCGCTGCGGCCGAGGACCTGCATGAAGCCCACGTTCGCACCCTCCGTAAAACGGGGATGGCGCTCGATCAGGGGTCCGAGCGTGACGGCGGGAGCTTCGGCTACGTCCTCGACCAGCAGCACCGCGTGGGGATTTCCCATGGAAACGGCGCCGATCGAGCAGGTGTTGCCACCTGCGTCGAGAGTATAGACGGCAGCCCTGGAGGGGGCTTCGAATGGTATTTCTGCGGGCTCGAGGCGCGGAATTCCCATCGTCACGGCGAAGACGTTGCTGCGCCCGAGATCGAGCGTGAGGCGCCCGCCGAGCGTCTCGACCTGCACCCTGCGCTTCGCACAGAGGCGCTTGTCGCGGATGAACTTGGCGATGCAACGCGCACCGTTGCCGCAGGCCCCGACCTCGGAGCCGTCCTGATTGAAGATGCGGTAGCGGAAATCCACCTCGGGGTCAGCGGGCGGCTCGATCAGCAGCACCTGATCGCAACCCACGCCGCGGTGACGGTCTGACAACAGACGAATCAGTTGCGCGTCGACGCGAAGGCTCTGCGTGATGGATTCGATCACAACGAAATCGTTGCCCAGACCGTGCATTTTGGTGAAGCGCAGCAACATGGCTCAGGCACCCGCCGGCAGGAGGCGCTCGCCGCGCACGAGATCTTCGAAGCGCTCGCGCTCGCGCACGAGGAATGCCGTATCGCCGTCGACCATGACCTCGGCCGCCCGGCACCTGCTGTTGTAGTTCGAGCTCATGGAAAACGCGTAGGCGCCGGCATCGCGCACGGCGAGCAGGTCTCCCGCCTCGAGCGCGAGCGCGCGCTGCTTGCCGAGGAAATCCGCCGATTCGCAGACCGGCCCCACGATGTCCCAGTCCTGTGGCGTGCCCGCGCGCGGCCGCACCGCCTCGATGCCCATCCACGCCCCGTAGAGTGCCGGACGCAGCAGATCGTTCATGCCGGCGTCGACGATGGCGAAACTGCGCTCGCCGTTCCGCTTCAGGTACTCGACGCGCGTCAGCAGCAGGCCGGCCGCAGCCACGATCGCGCGGCCCGGCTCCGTGAGGATGCGCAGCGGCCGCGCTCCCACGCCGGCAAGGATCGCGCTTGCGTAATCCTGCACGGAGGGTGGTGACTCGCCGTTGTAGCTCACGCCCAGACCGCCACCCACGTCGATATGCTCCAGCACGATGCCCTCGGCCGAGAGCGCATCCACCAGCGCCAGCACGCGATCGAGCGCATCGACGAAGGGCGAGAGCGACGTGATCTGCGAGCCGATGTGGCAGTCGATGCCGCAGACGCGCAAGGAGGGCAGTGACGCGGCGCGCTGGTAGAGAGCCCGTGCGGTCTGCATGTCGACGCCGAACTTGTTCTCGCGCAGGCCGGTGGAGATGTAGGGGTGGCTCATCGCGTCGACATCGGGGTTCACCCGCAGCGACACGGGCGCTACCTGAGCGCGGCTTGCGGCGATGGCGGCAATGCGTTCGAGCTCTGCCGCGGACTCGATGTTGAAGCAGAGAATGCCCGCATCCAGTGCCGCGCTGATGTCCTCGCGGCTCTTGCTCACGCCCGAAAACACCACGCGCGCCGGATTTCCTCCGGCCTTCAGCACGCGCTGCAGTTCCCCGCCCGAGACGATGTCGAAACCCGCGCCCGCCCGTGCCAGCACACCCAGTACGGCGAGGGTGGAATTTGCCTTCACCGCGTAGCAGGCAAGGCTTCCGGGCGCAGCCGAAAAGGCGCTCGCGAAAGCGCCGTATGCCTGCTCGAGTGCGGCTTTCGAGTAGACATAGGTGGGTGTGCCGAAACGCGTGGCCAGATCCTCGAGCGCCACGCCCTCGACGTGGAGCGCGCCGTCGCGCAGATGCAGGCCCACGGCAGGCTCCGGGTGTCAGCGCGGTGCGGGCGTCGCGGGAGCAGGAGGCTGCTCCTGCGGCAACACGAGCGCGCCTTTCTGACCGCATCCGGCAGCCGCGCACAGCAGAAGGACGAGCAGAAGATGGCGCACGGCGGGGGATCCTGCGGGAGGGTGGCGAAGTATAGCCAGCGACCGGTGGCGGTGCACCGCCACGCTCATGGGAGCAGCGCCGCGTTCAACTGCTGCTCCAGCTGCAGCCGTCGCGTGAGGTATTCCACCGTCTGCAGCGCACTCCCCGGCTCCAGCGCGCTCAGGTCGAGGTCCGTGATGTAGACGGGATACTCGCCCCGCCCGCGCCGCAGCGAGCGTATGTGCGAAGAGAGCTGCGCCGTGAAGCTCTCTCCCAGTTCCCGTTGCGCGAAGGCCGTTCCCTCGCAGTAGACCGTCCAGTCGCCGTCGTGGCCGGCGAGTGCCTGCACGTGCAGCGCCATGTTGCCCGGTGGCGCCGGGTCACGGCTGCGCTCGGCCGTCCATCCCGCAGTGCCCGGCTTGCGTCGCAAGGCATGGAACACCGGGGACTGCGTCTCGGCTGCGCCGGCCGCGAGCTGGCGGTGCTGCACCGAGCGCAGGAAGAGCGCGAGAGCGGCCAGCGTCGAGGCTTCGCGTGCGCCGCGCGCCGTCCACGCGAGCAGGGAGCCGCGCTCATCGGCCACGAGAATCCGCAAGCCTTGGGGCTGGCGCTCCCAGAACACGGAGACGCTCTCCGGCGCCATCACCTCCACGACCAGCGGAAGAGGGCTGCCGGGCAGTGCATGTGCGTCGATCGCAAGCGCGGACCAGTTGCGCCGCGGGCGCCCGAGCCAGGCCAGCAGCTGTTCCTCGGTGCCGACGTCCCGGGCAGACACGATGCCGTCTTCCCGCGACAGCAGATGCAGGTGCCCGCGTACCGCCAGCACGTAGCGCGCATCGGCGCTGCCGCGCAGAGCGGCGGTGAATGCGGCCAGCACCTCCTTCACCCGTGACTCCACCGATGCCGCGTGCAGCGCGCCCGCGCAACGCACCCGCACCGAAGGCTCCAGCGACGGTGCCACGCCGAGCCCAGGGAACTCGCGCAAGCAGCGCAGCAGGCCTTCCTCGCCGGTGTAGCGCGTGGCCACCACCTCGCCCCAGGTGTTGCAGTGCAGGATCTCGAGGTTGGTGACGAGGTTCTCGCGCAGCGCGCTGTAGGCGAGCGCATCGCTGCGGCTGCTGACACGCTGCAGGCCTGCCTCGCCTGGGGTGTTTCCCGTTGCCACGTTCACCAGCACCAGCACCCCCACGGCACGGGCCTGTCGCGTGAACGCATCTTCGGCGGGTGCCGGGCGCTCCTGCAGCAGCAGGCCGCGGATCTCGCGCAGCAGGATCTCGAGCTCGGCGTAGCTGAGCCCGTCCTCTGCCTCGCGCAGCGTGATCCGTGTCCTGTCGTCGATCACCCGGTTCAGCAGGCACCACGCCAGAAGTTCGCCGAGTGACGCGGCCTGACGCAGCAGCGTGCCGGCCGGGTGGCCGCGCGGTTTCACCAGCCCTTGCCAGACACCCCAGAGCGGCTCGCCCGCGGCGTCGCGGCGTGCACAGAGGCTCAGCTCCGGCTCTGCTACCTGCGCCATCAGGCCCGCGTTCAGATCGTCGACCTTGCCGGCGCGGCGCTCGTAGGCCGCGTGCAGCTTGCGCCCGAGAACGCTCAGTTCGCGGGCGTCCATCGCTGATGCCGCCCCGGAGCGACGCGCGAATTCCGCCAGGAAGCGGTAACTGTGCACCAGCTCCTTCACCAGCGCGTTGCGTTCGGTCGACACCTCCGCGATGTTCCATCGCGCGCGTGCGTCGAGCCGCGCGAGCTTCGCCTGGTCCCAGCCCCAATCCGCCACCAGGCGCTCCATCAGCAGCCGTTGCCAGCCCGGCTCCGCGCCGCGTGTGTGCGAGAGCCGGTTGCCGGCCTTGTAGTACAGGCAGCGGCGTGCGAGTTCCAG
>CAIXOY010000267.1 GCA_903921135.1 uncultured Gammaproteobacteria bacterium | reverse complement strand
TCCTGTATCGCGACGCGGTCGGCGCCCGTTTGCAGCTCGTTTGCGTGACTCATCGGATGTCCCTCGGGGGGCTGTAACGGCGGCTTATCGTTTATGCTCGCGAGCGCTCGCAAAGCGGGTGTCGCGAGGCGCCGCGATCATAGCCCATAACACCGCCAGGACGGCTCTCACGGAGACGAACGATGGCATCCACGCCCCGCAAGGTTCTGATCTTCGGCCTCGACGGCCCGGTGGCACCCGCGCTGCTGAAGTACTGCCGCGAGGGCAAGCTGCCCGCGATGGCGCGGCTGATCAACACCGGTGTGCTTGCGCCGAACGCGATGGTGCCGCTGCCCACCGCAACTCCCGCGAACTGGACCTCCATCGGCACAGGTACTTGGCCGGGAACACACGGTATTTCGGACTACAACATCCGCGTGCCCGGCACGCCGCTCGACCGCGCGCACATGGCATTTCACAGCCCCGACGTGAAGGCCGAGTACCTCTGGAACGCCATCGCGCGTGCCGACAAAAAATCCATCGTCGTGAACTTCGTCACCACCTGGCCGCCGGTGGTCGACAAGGGCATACAGATCGGCGGTTCGGGCTGCGACATCAACCAGTGGTTCCACCCCAACCTCGCCGTCGAGAACCGCGAGAGCGGCGAAGCGCCAGAGGCGGTGCGTCTGGACGAAGCCGGTCTTGGTACCGGCGAGGCCGCACCCGGACTGTTCGCGGATTGCGCCTATGCGGGGCTCTTCTGCACCAGCGATTTCCAGCCCGCATCGAAGACCCCGGTGCGCATCGAACTCGGCGAGCCCGAAGGCTGGATCAACCTGCCCGCAGGCAAGCGTTTCCTCGCCGCGGATCTGCAGGTGCGGCCAGAGGGCTGCCGTTACACCGTGATAGGCCCCTGCTGGCAGTTGCTGCTGGTGGACGAGGGCGAGGGCTTCACGCGCGCGCTGGTGTGCGACGGGACAGACGCCGCGCAGCCGATGGCCTCTCTTGCGGTGGGTGACTGGAGCGCGGTGCTGGAACGCACGCTGGAGACCGAGCGCGGCATGGTGCCCTGCGCCTTCGCGCTGAAGTTGCTGGGCCTGTCTGCGGATGGCAGCAGCGTGCGCCTCTACCACAGCCCGCTCTGCGCGCTCGATGGCTGGTCATCGCCCGCACCGGTGGCGCGCAAGATCCATTCGGCCAAAGGCCTGCCGGATCCCGATGGCGGCTTCTACGGCTACAACCAGGGCTGGTTCGGCGCCGACACGCTGCTCGAGGCGATCGAGATGCAACGGCAGTGGTACGCGGATGCCTGCGCACACCTCATGAAGAGCGAGCCCTGGGATCTCTTCTTCATGCGCTATCACCTGCCCGATACCTCCTGGCATTCGCTCTCGGAGGTGCTCGATCCCACGCTCGCCAAAGACCCCGAAGAGCGCCGCCGCCACGAGGCCATCGAGCTCGGCATCTACGAGGCCTGCGATCGCCTGGCAGCGGATCTGATCGCCTGCATCGACGAGTCCGAGACGCTGCAGGTGCTGATCTCCGATCACGGCGCCAAGCCTGCGGGCCATGCCGGCATCGATACCAACGCGATCCTGCAGAAGGCGGGCCTGCTGGTGCGCGATGGCGCGGGCCGCATCGACACGGCGCGTTCGCGTGCCGTGGCGCGCCCCGTGTGCTGGGTGCACATAAACCTCGCAGGGCGCGAGCCCGGCGGCATCGTGGCCGAGGGCGAGGAATACCGGCAGATGCAGGAGGCGATCATCACCGCGCTCACGGATTACGTGGATCCGGTCTCCGGCCGCAAGCCCGTGCTCTTCGCGCTGCGCAAGGAAGACGCGCGTTTCCTGAACATCCACGGCGAGCAGGCGGGCGATGTGGTCTATGCGCTGAAGCACGACCACGGCTCGCAGCACGGGCCTTTCCTGCCCACGGCGGATTACCAGGGCGGATCGCTGCGCGGGCTGATGGCCTTCAGCGGGCCGGGCATCCGCAAGGGCGTGCAGATCGAGCGCAACGTCTGGTGCATCGACATGGTGCCCACCGTCTGCCACCTCGCGGGTTGGCCTGTCCCGCGCGAGACCGAAGGCGCCGTCATCTACCAGGCGCTCGAACAGCACGGCTGAGACCACACCGGGGGAATACGCATGGACTACCGCAATCTCGGCCGCTCCGGCCTCAAGGTCTC
>CAIXOY010000266.1 GCA_903921135.1 uncultured Gammaproteobacteria bacterium | reverse complement strand
GCGCAGCCGATGGACGAGGCGGTGCGTCATGAGCGCAAGGCAGCTGAAATCGCACGGCTGCGCCGCGAGTATGCCGAGGCGAGCCGCCACTGGCCGTCCGAGGAGCGGATGGACCAGTGGATGGGTGGCGGGCTCGACAACGCGCGCCTGGCGAGCGTGGCCACGTATGAAGAACGCGTGCCGGCCTTGCAGGCCTTGCTGGCGCGTGTGGGTGGCGACCTTGCGGCTTTCCATGCGCAGGCACGCAGGATCGCGGCGCTCACCACTGCCGCGCGCGCGGCCGAACTTGAGGCCCTCGCGCCGCAGTGAGCATGCCGCGCCTCGCAGGCCGCGGCGGTGGCGGGCTATCCTGAGCCCACGCCCTGCCAGCCCTCGGAGACTCCATGCGCAAGCGCATCGCCAGCATCGGTTTTGCCCTGGAAGGTATCGCCACGCTCCTGCGCACGCAGGTGAATGCGCGCATCCACCTCGCGGCGGCGATCGCGGTGGTGATGCTGGCCGCGTATCTTGGCGTGTCGCGCCTTGAATGGGCCTTGCTCGTTTTTGCGATCGCGCTCGTGTGGGTGGCCGAGGGGCTGAACACCGGCATCGAGTTTCTGGCCGATGCCGCGGTGCCCGACCCGCACTCGCTGATCAAGCACGCCAAGGATGTGGCCGCAGGCGCGGTGTTGCTCGCGTCCCTTGCAGCGGCCGTGATCGGCGCGCTGGTGTTCCTTCCCTACCTTCTGCGTTGAGTCCCCGGCCTCTTCGTCTGGTCCAAAACCCGCGCCGGCGCAAGATGGTTGCGCCGGGTGACGCGGGGCATAATCCGCGCCCTCTCTTGTGCCCCGGAACAGATTCCATGATTTCTATCGAATCCCGCATTGCCACTGAACTCGGGGTGCGTGCCGCGCAAGTGCAGGCGGCGGTGGAATTGCTCGATGGCGGTGCGACGGTGCCCTTCGTGGCGCGCTACCGCAAGGAAGTGACGGGCGGCCTGGACGATGTGCAACTGCGGCAACTCGAGACCAGGCTCTCGTATCTGCGCGAACTCGAGGAGCGGCGCGCCGCGATCCTCCAGAGCATCACCGAGCAGGGCAAGCTGGAACCCGCGCTGGAGGCCGCGATCCGCGAGGCCGACACCAAGGCCCGGCTCGAGGATCTCTACCTTCCCTACAAACCCAAGCGCCGCACCAAGGCGCAAATCGCCAAGGAAGCCGGCATCGAGCCGCTCGCCGTGCTGCTGCTGGGTGAGCCCACGCGCGATCCCGCCACCGAGGCAGCAGCCTTTCTCAACGAAGAAGCCGGTTTTTCCGACATCAAGGCCGTGCTGAACGGCGCGCGCGACATCCTGGTCGAGCGCTTCGGCGAGGACGCAACCCTGGTGGGCCGTGTGCGCGAACTGCTGCGCGAACAGGGCGAACTGCAGGCCAAAGTGCTCTCGGGCAAAGAGGCAGAGGGCGCCAAGTTCGCTGATTACTTCGCGCATACGGAGCCGCTCGCCAAGGTGCCTTCGCACCGTGCGCTGGCCATGTTCCGCGGTCGCAACGAGGGCATCCTCGGTATCGAGGTCGATCTGCCCGGCGTTTCCGAGATGCCCGCGCATCCCTGCGAGACACTGGTGGCGCGGCACGCGGGTATCGAAGACCGTGGCCGCGCGGCAGATGGCTGGCTGAAAGAGGTGGCGCGCTGGACCTGGCGCGTGCGGCTCTCGGTGCACGTGGTGAGCGATCTGCTGTCAGAACTGCGCGAGAACGCCGAGGCCGAGGCGATCCGCGTGTTCTCCGCGAATCTGCGGGATCTGCTGCTTGCCGCACCCGCCGGGCGGCGCACCACCATCGGCCTCGATCCGGGGCTGCGCACCGGCGTGAAGGTGGCGGTGGTGGATGGCACGGGCAAGCTGCTCGAATACGCGACCATCTACCCGCACGTGCCGCATAACCGCTGGGACGAGTCCGTCGCGACACTCTCCGCGCTTGCCAGCAAACACGGCGCCACGCTGTTCGCGATCGGCAACGGCACGGCCTCGCGGGAGACCGACAAACTCGCCGCCGAGGTGATCCGTCGTCATCCTGCGCTCGGCCTCACGCGGGTGAGTGTGAGCGAGGCGGGCGCCTCGGTGTATTCCGCCTCCGAGCTCGCGAGCCGCGAGTTCCCCGACATCGATGTGAGCATCCGTGGCGCGATCTCGATCGCGCGGCGCCTGCAGGATCCGCTGGCGGAGCTGGTGAAGATCGAGCCCAAGGCGATCGGCGTGGGGCAGTACCAGCACGATCTCAACCAGTCGCGGCTCGCGCGCGGTCTGGATGCGGTGGTGGAAGACTGCGTGAACAGCGTGGGCGTCGAGCTGAACAGCGCTTCCGCAGCGCTGCTGCGGCGTGTGTCGGGGCTGGGCGAATCGCTCGCCACCGCCATCGTTGTGCACCGCGACACGCATGGTCCTTTCGGCAGTCGGGCGGCGTTGCGCGCGGTGCCGCGCCTCGGCGATCGCGCCTTCGAGCAATGCGCGGGCTTCCTGCGCGTGCAGGACGGCGAGAACCCGCTGGATGCCTCCGCAGTGCACCCGGAGTCCTACCCCGTGGTCGAGAAGCTCGCCTCGGCTGCGGGTTGCTCGCTGCGGGAACTGGTGGGCAATGCGGCCCGAGTGAGGGAGTTCGATCCGCGCCGTCTCACCGACGTCGGCGTGGGCGAGATGACGCTGCGCGACATCCTGAAGGAACTCGAGAAGCCCGGTCGTGATCCGCGCCCGGAGTTCCGCGGCGCGAGCTTCCGCGAGGGCGTAGAGAGCCTCTCGGATCTGGAGCCCGGCATGATCCTGGAAGGCGTGGTCAGCAACGTCGCGAACTTCGGTGCTTTCGTCGATATAGGCGTGCACCAGGACGGGCTGGTGCACATCTCGGCGCTCAGCCACCGCTTCGTGAAAGACCCGCGCGAGGTGGTGAAGGCGGGCGATGTGGTGAAGGTGAAGGTGCTGGAGGTCGATGTACCCCGCAAGCGCATTGCGCTCACCATGCGTCTCGATGACGAGGCGCGGCCCGAGGCTGCAACAGCGCGGGGCGCCCGCAACGAAACGCCCGGCAACCGTCCCGCTCGCGGAGCTGCAGGTGGTGCTCCAGGCGCGGGGCGCCCGCGCGAGAACACACGGTCGCCACAGCCGGATCCCGGCCCGCGCCCCGGAACGCTGGGAGAGTTGCTGCTGGCGGCGCGCGACGGCGGCCCCGGCAAGCGCCGTTGATCGCCGCGGCCGTTCAGCCGGGCGGCACCCGCCGCCGTCCGGTGATCATCGACAGGGGAAGGTTTTCGCGCAGCCGGATGCTTTCCGCCACGGCCGCGAGCAGGTGCACGGCTACCAGCGCCGCCAATGCATCCGCCAGCAGGGCGTGGATGTCCTCGAGCCGCTCATCGCCCCAGAAATAGTC
>CAIXOY010000265.1 GCA_903921135.1 uncultured Gammaproteobacteria bacterium | reverse complement strand
GGTACTCCACGTGAGCCTCCGGGCGCGCCGAGGGGTCGAACCGGATGGTCCAGAGCGGCTCGATCTCGTTCGGCAGCATCGAATAGCGCAGGTCGATGACTTGTCGTGGGTCGCGCGGATGCGGTGCAACATAACCGTTCGAGAACCAGCGAAAACGCGCCAGATCCCGCGCCTGCTGGCTTTCCGGATGCAGCCAGGGGAGGTGTTTGTCCACGTCCAGCGCAGGGGCTGAGTCACCGGCATAGATGCGTATCCCGCTGCCCGCACGAACGGTATCGACGTGAAAGGTGTTCTCGTACCGATACACGGTTTTCCAGAGCAGCAGGTTCGCAAAACTCGGCTTCGCCTCCAGCGTCGAGGGCTGGTGCCCGCGCGAGGCGGCCAGCTCATAGCCGGCAGCGATCGCACGATCACGCTGCACCATGCCGATCAGCGGATAGGCGATCGACCAGGCAAGACCGATCATCGCCATGCGGGGCCAGCGCCGCGCCGCAGCAAACACCACCAGCAGCAGTATCGGCACCGTGAACAGCGGATCGATGATGGAGATCACGTTCCACGCGATACGCGCATCCGAGAACGGCCACAGGAGTTGGGTGCCGTAGGTGGTGCAGGCGTCCAGCAGACCGTGCGTGGCAAAGCCGAGCGCGGCGTAGAGCCAGGTTCGGCCGAAGAAAAGATGCCTGCGGGCAAACAGTACATAACACACCGCCGCGACCAGAAGGCTGCCCACGGGAATGAACGCAAGCGCGTGCGTGAAGTGGCGGTGGTACTCGAGAAACAGCAGCGGATCGCGCGAGGAACGGATGAGCACGTCGAGGTCTGGTGCCATGCCGCCCAGCAGCCCCACCACGGCCGCCACGCGAACTTCCTTGCGGGATGCACCGCTCTGCGCGGCGGTAGCGCCGAGGACGGCCTGGCTCAACGGATCCACGCGTGGCTCTCCTCGGGCCTAGGGTTTGGGCGTTGCGACGGGTTCAGGCGTCGCGGCGGCCTTGCGCTTCGCCAGCACCCGCTCGAGGCGCGATGTGGCGAGTGCCCATTCGGGCGCGATGAGCAGCGCATCGCGGTAGTCCTGCTCGGCACGGGCCAGCTCGCCCCGCGCTTCCCAGGCCATGCCGCGGTTCAGCAACACAACATGACGGCGGGTGATGCCCATGGCGAGCGAGCGCTCGTAGGCGGTGATGGCGCCCGCGGCATCGCCGCGCAGGAAAAGCACGTTGCCGCGCCCGACCCAGGGTTCCGGCAACTCCGGCATCACGACCAACGCCTTGTCGTAGCTCGCCATGGCAGCGTCCTGGTCGCCGAGGGCGGATTCCAGGATGCCGCGGTTCACGAGCGTGGCCGCGCGGTCACGCTGGCGCAACGCCACCGTGACGAGTGCCCGGTTGCAGTCCTCCAGATCCGTGCGCGATGCACCGCCGATGGTCGAGGCCATCTGCGCCGCATCGGAGCAGCGGCGGGCTTCTTGGCCGGAACTCAGCACCTGCATGGATTGGGCGAACGCGGGGGCGGCGGCAAGGGCCAGCGCGAGGAAAGAGAGAAGACCGGGAGTGTTCATGTCTTACGCCTCCACTGCATGGCGGACCTATGGCCACGATACCAGCACTTGTCGGGGGCATGGCCCCCTCCAACAAGCCCGGCCGGGGGCATGGCCCCCTCCTACAAGCCGGGTCGGGGGCATGGCCCCCTCCTACAAGCCGGGTCGGGGGCATGGCCCCCTCCAACATGAGGCAATTCACTGTG
>CAIXOY010000264.1 GCA_903921135.1 uncultured Gammaproteobacteria bacterium | reverse complement strand
GAGTCGCGCATGCGTTTTGTCGAGGGGCAGGCCGTGCCACAGATACAGCGCCTTGCCACTCTGGGCGAGCGTTTCGACATCGTGGTGCTGGATCCACCGGCCTTCATCAAGCGCCGCAAGGACCAGAAAACCGGCGAGCACGCCTACCAGAAGCTGAATCGCGAGGCCATGGCGCTGCTCGCCGACGAGGCGATCTTCGTGAGCGCCTCCTGCTCGATGCACCTGCCGGAGGCGGGTCTGCTCGAGATCGTGCAGCACGCTGCCGCGCAGGCCGGACGCACGCTGCAGGTGCTGGAGTTCCTGGGGCAGGGGCCGGACCACCCGGTGCAGGCCGCGATCCCCGAGACGCGTTATCTGAAGACCATCGTGGCGCGCGTGATGCGCTGAGCCCGTTCCGGAGACATCCCATGAGCATCGCTCCCCGTGCGTTCGCTGCGTTCTGTGTCCTGCTGCTCTGCGCCTGCGCCGACCGCGCGCCGGTGCCGCCCGCGCAACTGCTGGTCTTCAACGCCAACATCCTCACGATGGACGCAGCGCAACCACGCGCCGAGGCCATGGCTGTGCGTGATGGCAAGGTGGTGGCGCTCGGCACACGTGCGGAACTCGAGCCGCTGCGCGGGGAATCCACCGAGCTGCGCGACATGGGCGGTCGCACGCTCATTCCTGGCCTGATCGATGCGCACGCGCACCCGGTGTGGGGTGCGGTGAAAGAGCTCTTCGCCTGTCAGTTTGCCTTCGAGTCCACGCCCGAGCAGGTGCAGGCGGCCATCGCCGGCTGTGTGAAGGCGCAGCCCGGGGAGCAGTGGATCCGCGGCGGGCACTGGACCAGTGATTTCTTCCGCAACAACCGCATTCCGTCTCCGCGCCGCTTCCTGGACGAAGTCTCCGGCGACAAGGCGGTGGTGCTGCAGGACGACTCCGGTCACAACAACTGGGTCAACACACGCGCGCTGGAATTGCTCGGCATGGGCAAGGACACGCCCGATCCCGAAGGCGTGACCTTCGAGCGTGAGGCAGACGGCATGCCGAACGGTGTGATCCTCGAGGGCTTCAAGGTGCTGGACAGCGTGGTGCCGGACTACGCCGACGCGCAGTACCTCGCTGCTGCGCGCGCCGCGCAGGATCACGCGCTGCGCCGTGGCATCGTGGCCTTCAAGGACGCGAGCGCCTCCGAGGTCGAGGCGCGCGCCTATCAGGCGCTCGATCGGTCGGGCGATCTGCACATATCGGTGGCGCTCGCCTTGGTGCTGGATGACAAGGCGCCTTTCGACCTGCCCACATTCACGCGCCTGCGCGACACCTACCGCTCGGCCCACGTCGACACGCGTTTCGTGAAGCTCTTTCTGGATGGCGTTCCCACGGCCTCGCGCACCGCCGCGATGCTGCAGCCCTACACCGTGGACGATCAGCACCCCGAGCACACACGCGGTTCCCTGCACGTGCAGCCGGCGGATCTCGATGGCTATCTCACAGAGCTGGACCGTGCAGGTTTCACCGTGAAGATCCACGCTGCCGGTGACTGGTCCGTGCGCGTTGCGCTGGATGCGATCGCGGCCGCGCGCAAGGCGAACGGCAACAGCGGCCTGCGCCACGAGATCGCGCATGCGGGTTTCGTGGATCCCGCCGATCTGCCGCGTTTTGAGGCGCTGTCGGCGGTGGCGGATTTCTCGCCGTACATTTTTGCGCCTTCACCGATTATCGATTCGGTGGTGGGTGCCGTGGGCGAGCGTGGGCGACAGTACTGGCCCACGCGCGCGCTGCTCGAGAGCAGTGCGCCGATGTTGCTCGGTTCGGATTGGCCTTCTGCGGTGCCGAGCATGGACCCGTGGGCAGGGCTCGAGGCGCTGGTCACGCGCCGCGATCCCACCGGCAAGCACCCCGGCGAGCTCTGGCCCGAACAGGCCGTGGACGTGATGGCGGCGCTTGGCATCTTCACGGGGCAGAATGCGGCGGCACTGCTGCTTGGCAGCGATCTCGGGGGCCTCTCGGTCGGCAAGCGCGCGTCTTTCGCGGTGCTCGACCGCGATGTCACGACGGTGGATCCCGCGACGCTGGATGCCACCCGCGTGCTGCAGACCTGGGTTGATGGGGTGCTGAGGTTTGCAGACGCGCCCGACTCGGGCGCGGACTGAGCCGGGAAGGCGCCGTCTCGGTTATCACCATGCACGCTCAATCCCACGCTTGCCGTATCGCCACCTCTGGGGCTTCGATCGAACGAACGCGCAGTGGTCCGTGCTCGTCGACTCGGCGCGCATCGGGTCGGGGCGGGCCGGGGCCGTTCCCTTCGAGATGATGCTCTACCCGGGCTTCACACACCGGATCCCGGGTCCGCAGGCGGGACGGCATCTCTACGAGACGATGTTCCGGTTTCTGGATCGGAACGGGGTTGGCAGCACCTGAGCCGCGATGTCAGAGCTTGCAGTCCCTGATCT
>CAIXOY010000263.1 GCA_903921135.1 uncultured Gammaproteobacteria bacterium | reverse complement strand
TGGATCAATCATGTGTGCCTCTTTCCAGTGTTTCAGTGGGTAAATGCGTTGGCTTCAGAGACCGGAGTGAAGCGTGATTTTGCTCAAGGAATAACGGGCAGCACTTGGGCTTATCGCCAGCAGGCTGGCTCCCACAGAACAGGAGGGTCGACTCTTACATGTAGCCTTGTGCCTGCAGCTTGAACAGGTGCGCGTACTGCCCATCGCGCGCCAGCAGGGCTTCGTGGGAGCCTTCCTCCAGGATCGCGCCTTTGTCGAGCACGATGATGTGGTCGGCGATGCGAACGGTGGAGAAGCGGTGCGAGATGATGATGGAGATGCGGTCGGCGGTCAGCTCGCGGAAGTGGGCGAAGATGTCGGCTTCCGCTTTGGCGTCAATGGCGGCAGTCGGCTCGTCCAGGATCAGCACGTCGGCGTGGTTGCGCATGAAGGCGCGGGCCAGGGCGATCTTCTGCCATTGGCCACCGGAGAGTTCCTTGCCGCCTTTGAACCAGGTGCCAAGCTGCGTGTCGTAGCTCTGCGGCATGTGCTGAATGAAGTCGGCAGCGAGTCCATCGCGCGCGGCGGCTTCCACTTGAGGGCGTACCTCCATGTTGTCCACGTCGCCGATGCCGATGTTGTCGCTCACCTTGAGCTGGTAGCGGCTGAAATCCTGGAAGATTACGCCGATCTTGTGACGCAGCGTCTCGATGTCCCACTCTTGCAAGTCGAGCCCCTCCAGCAGGATGCGGCCACTGGTCGGTGAGTAGAGTCGCGTCAGCAGCTTGATCAACGTGGTCTTGCCGGAGCCGTTTTCACCGACGATAGCCAGACTCTCACCCGCCTTGATGTGCAGGTTCAGCTCGTGGAGTGCCGGGGTGAGGTTCTCCGGGTAGTAGAAGCTGACATTCTCGAAGCGGATGCCATCCTTCGGAGCTGGCCCCTCAGTCTTGTGACCGCTGGCCTCCGGAACTTTGTGCTCCAGATATTCCACCAGATTCGACAGGTACAGGTTGTCCTCGTACATGCCATTGATGGCCGTGAGGCTGTTGGTCACGGCACTCTGGCCCTGACGGAACACGGCGATGTACATGGTCATCTGGCCGATAGTGATGGTCGTCGCGATGGCAGCGAAGGCCACCCAGCCATAGGCAAAATAGAAAGCCGCGCTGGAGATCAGGCCCAGCACATAGCCCCAGAAGCCGCGCCGCAGCACCAGGCTGCGGTCTTCCTTGTAGATATTGTGGAAGATGTCGATGTAGCGCTGCAGGAACAGACGGCCAATCTTGAGCAGTTTGACTTCCTTCACGCCGTCTTCGCGAGTCAGGACCATCTCCAGGTAGATCTGCATACGGCGCTCGGCGGAGCGGCTGCGCTGGTTGCGGAACGCTTCACCGGAGAACTTCGCCTCGGCCAGAAACGCTGGCAAGCCAGCAAAACCCAGCAGCAAGACAGCCCAGGGCGAGAACTGAAACAGCAGAAAACCATAGCTGACCAGCGAGATAGTTTCCCGCAGCAGGTCGAAGGTACGGATGACCAGGCTGAGCGGGCGGCTGGAGGCTTCGCGCCGAGCGCGGGTCAGCTTGTCGTAGTATTCGGAATCCTCGAAGTGCGCCAGCTCCAGCGTGAGCGACTTCTCCAGGATCATCACGTTGATCTCGTTGCCCAGCAACACCCGCAGGATCGACTGGCATACAGTGTTGATGCGCTGAATAGCGGTGATCAAGACCACCAGCCCGGCCTCGCACAACACATAGAAGATAGCCTGATCGGTGGCGGCATCGCGCACCTCGGGCACCGTCTGAATCGCCATTACGACCGCATCCACGATCAGTTGACCGACATAGGCGATAGCCGCTGGCAGTACGCCAGCCAGTAAAGTGGTCAGCGCCATCATGACGGTCAGCCCGGCACTGGCGCGCCAGACGATCTCGATAGCCACACGGCTGTACTTGAAGACGGAGAAAAATTTCGCGATCCGATTGGAGGCAACCGGTTCAGGTCTGATCGATTGGGGTCTGGAGTCTGCGGGGCTGGTGTGCTTCAAGGGGATGGCTTACTTCCAGG
>CAIXOY010000262.1 GCA_903921135.1 uncultured Gammaproteobacteria bacterium | reverse complement strand
CGCGATGTACACGGCGGGCTACGGTGCAGCCAAGGCGGGTGTGATCAGCTTCACGCGCACTGCGGCACTTGAGGGTGCGCCTCACAACATCCGAGTGAATGCCGTGATTCCCGGCGTGGCCATGACCCCCGGCACCGAAGCGGCGTTGCCCACGCGCGCTGCGCAACTCGCCACCGCTGCGGGCATTCCGCTGCGTCGCATTGCCGACCCGGTGGAAGTGGCGAACGCGGTGCTTTTCCTCGCCTCTGACGAGGCGTCCTACATCACCGGCACGCAGATCGTGGTGGACGGCGGCAAGACCTGCGAGCTTGCCACCGGTGCGGCCTCCATGGACGACTTCGACGCAGCCTGAGGAGCACGCATGAGCAACGACACGGATCTTCTGGCCCGCATCGACCGGCTCGAGTCCACCGAGGCCATCCGCCAGCTCGCGGCCCGGTACTCGTTGAGCCTCGACATGCGTGATCTTGATGCCCACGTGAATCTCTTCGCGCCCGATATCCGAGTGAGCCGCGAGAAGACCGGCCGCGCGCATCTCAAGCGCTGGCTCGACGACACCCTGCGCCTTCAGTTCACCGGCACCTCGCACCACATCGGCAATCACATCATCGAGTTCGACGATGCCGACAACGCCCACGGCGTGGTCTACAGCAAGAACGAGCACGAGACCGGCCCCGAGTGGGTGATCATGCAGATGCTCTACTGGGACAACTACCAGCGCATCGACGGGCGCTGGTACTTCCGCCGCCGGCTGCCCTGTTACTGGTACGCGACGGATCTGAACAAGCCGCCGATCGGTGACAAGAAAATGCGCTGGCCCGGCCGCGAGCCCTACGACGGCGCTTTCCATGCGCTGTTTCCCTCGTGGCAGACGTTCTGGGCCAACCCGCCCGGCGCCGAGGAGCCCGAGGTGGCCGAGCCTGCACCCGTGGGCGAGTTCCTGAAGCGCATGCGCGCAGGTGCCCCCGATCCCCGTATCCGCGTGCGCTGAGCGCAGCACTTTCCAAACGATTGCCAGGAGTAGCCCCCGATGAGCGCCAGCCTGTTCGAACCTGTACACCTCGGCGCGCTCGCGCTGTCCAACCGCATCGTGATGGCACCGATGACCCGCAGCCGCGCAGGTGCAGGCGATGCGCCCACCGCCATGAACGTCGATTACTACCGCCAGCGCGCGAGCGCGGGGTTGATCATTTCGGAGGGTGTGCAGCCCAGCGCAAACGGCAAGGGCTACTGCCGTACGCCCGGGCTCTACAGCGCGGAGCAGGTGGCTGGCTGGCGCGCCGTGACCGATGCCGTGCACGCCGAGGGCGGGCGCATCGTCGCGCAGATCATGCATTGCGGCCGCATCAGCAGCCATCACAACAAGGAGCCCGGCACCGAGACCGTGGCACCCTCCGCGATCCGCGCTGCCGGGCAGATCTATTCCGATGCCGCAGGCATGGTCGATTTCGATCTGCCCCGCGCGCTGCGCACGGACGAGATCCCGGGCGTGGTGGAGGAATACCGCCACGCGACACGCTGCGCGCTGGAGGCAGGTTTTGACGGTGTGGAACTCCATTGCACCAGTGGCTACCTGCCGGCGCAGTTCCTGTCCACGGGCACCAATCAGCGCGAGGACGCTTACGGGGGCAGCCTGCAGAACCGCCTCCGCTTTCCGCTGGAGTTGCTGGCCGTGATGGGCGAGGTGGCGGGTTTCGATCGCGTGGGCATGCGCATCTGCCCAGGCAACCCCTTCAATGATCTGCATGATGCCGATCCTGCCGGCACCTTCGCCGCGCTGCTTGATGCCGCGCGCCCGCTGGGCCTCGCCTATCTGCACGTGATCCGCTTCCCCGCCGGTGGCGTGGATGTGGTGGCACTCGCCCAACAGCATTTTGGCGGCGCCCTCGTGGTGAACGACAACAACAACGCCCAGAGCGGTGGCGAGCCGGTGAGCACCGGCGTGGCCGAGGCCGTGTCCTTCGGGCGTGGGTTCATCGGCAACCCTGACCTCGTGCGCCGGATGCGTGAGGGCTTGCCTCTTGCACCCTTCGACGTCAAAACGCTCTACAGCGCCGGCCCGCAGGGATACACGGATTATCCCTGCGCATCGTGAGGATAAAGGCAGTACGGGAGGATGCACGGCCATGCGCGTTGCCCCTGCGTCAAAGCCGCGACTATGATTCCTGCAGATCCGGCCACGAATGCCGGGCTTCAAGAAGTATCACGCCAACGGAGGCACCCCATGTCCGCACCTTTCCGCCGCTCAGCGCTCTGCGCCGCAGTGATGGCTTTCGCCACCACGCCGGCGCTCGCGCAGTTCCAGCTCGAGGAAATCATCGTCACCGCGCAGAAGCGCGAGCAGAGCCTGCAGGATGTTCCCATCTCCGTGAACGCCATGACGGGCGTGAAGATGGAGCAGGTGGGCATCACCAACCTCGAGAAACTCTCGGCCTATGTGCCCAACTTCTCGATGAACCAGACCGGCATCTCCTCCACCATCACGGTGCGGGGCATCAGCTCGGGCATCAACCAGTCCTTCGAGCAGTCCGTCGGCATGTACAACGACGGCATCTACTTCGGTAAGGCGCAGCTCACCCGCCTGCCGCTCTTCGACATGGAGCGCATCGAAGTCCTGCGCGGCCCGCAGCCGATCCTCTTCGGCAAGAACAGCATCGCGGGCGCCGTCAGCCTGGTGACAGCCAAGCCTTCTGATGAACTCGAAGGCTCCGCCCAGGTGCTCTACGAGCCCGACTCCAACGAGCGCGATTACCGCTTCGTGCTGAGTGGCCCGCTCTCTGACACCTTCTCCGGGCGTATGTCTGTGCTCTACCGCGAGATGGACGGCTGGGTCGACAACGTGACGGCTGACCGCGACGAGAAACAGGAAAAGGAACAGGTCGTGCGTCTCGGCGGCCTGTGGGAGCCCACCGACGACCTGAGCGTCCAGTTCAAGTACGAGAACGCGCAGTTCGACACTGACGGCCGTAACCTCGAGCTCATCAATGACATCATCCGGGAAGACAATCCGGCCGGTGGTCGCAGCTACATCACGGGATTGACGGGTCTGGTGAGCGCTCTGAACGGCCTCATCACCGCTGGTCGCCGCACCGGCCCGCTGATCACCGATTACTCGGTGGACGACGTCACGCTGAACCAGGAGCGCACCGCGGGTGCCTTCGATACCAGCAAGAACGACGTCGACAACTTCCTGATCGACGCCGACTACATGATCGGCGACAGCACCCTCACCTTCGTGACGGGTTATGTCGATTACAAGACGCGCGAGGGCTGCGACTGCGACTACACCTCTGCCCCGATCATCGACGGCACCACCTCTTTCGAAGACTACGACCAGTTCAGCCAGGAAATCCGCCTCACCTCGCCGGGTGGCGAAACCGTCGATTACATCGCGGGCCTGTTCTACCAGGAGAACTCCCTCGATTACGGCGACAAGATCAACATCCCGGGCAACTCCCTGCTCCGCCTGCTGAACAACAGCTTCGCGAACATCAGTTCCCGCCGCAGCTTCGAGCAGGACACCGAGGTGTGGGCCGCCTTCGTGCAGGCCACCTGGAACATGAGCGAGGACTGGCGTCTGGTGCTCGGCGGCCGTTACACGCAGGAAGACAAGGACGCCTCGCGCGTGCAGTCGCACTTCGACAGCGCAGGCGTCGACCAGGGCGGCACCAGCCCGCTGCTGAACGCGCTGTTCGGCAACCTGCGTATCGAGCCGAACAACCTCAAGGGCTCGTTGAGCGAGAACGCCTTCACGCCGCTCATCACCTTGCAGTGGGACGCGACCGACGACGTCATGGTGTACGCCTCCTACGTCGAGGGCTTCAAGTCGAGCGGTTTCGACAACCGCTCCAACGCCGATCCTGATCCGGCCGTGATAGTGCCGGGCACCAGCCCCGCCGCCGTGGGTGCCTGGGAGTTCGACAAGGAAGAAGCCACCAGCTATGAGCTCGGCATGAAGGCCTCCATCGGTGATGTGGCCGAAGTGAACGCGGCGATCTTCTTCACCGAGTACGACGATCTGCAGACCTCCGTCTTCGACGGTGGCGTGGGCTTCAACGTGGCCAATGCCGCGGGCGCAGAGGTCAAAGGCCTCGAGGTCGATGGCCGCTGGATGATCAGCGAGAACTTCACGCTCTCGGGATCGCTCGGTTACCTCGATTTCGAGTTCAAGGATTTCGATGTCGCCCAGTGCTGGTTCGGCCAGTCGGTGCTGCAGCCCGAGAGCGTCACCAACGCGTTGCTCCAGCAGTGCGATGCCTCCGGCGAGCGCAAGGAATACACGCCGGAGTGGAAGGGCGTGATCACGGGTGACTTCTACTACCCGATCGGCGACGCGCTGGAACTCCGCGCGCAGGTAGATCTGCAGTACTCCGACGAGTACCTCTGGTCCCCGCAGCTTGACCCGCGCACCATGCAGGACGCCTACACCAAGGTGAACGCCCGCATCGCGCTCGCGCAGTCTGACGATCAGTGGGAGGTCGCCCTGATCGGCAACAACCTGACCGACGAGGAAACCATCGACTACGGCGGCACGGGCGTGCTCGCATCCACCGCCACCGGTGGCACCGGAAACGCCTACTACGTGTTCAGCAGCCGCCCGCGCTCCTTCGCGTTGCAGGGTACCTACCGGTTCTGATGCCGGCATAGGCACGAGGAAGCAAGGAAGCCCCCGTCACCGGGGGTTTTCTTTTTTGGAGGCAAGAGAAAGCACATGAGCATGCGAGACAAGAGCCGGCGACGTTTCCTCTCGGGCCTGGGTGCGGCGGGTGCTGTTGCGGCCGCCGCAGGCTGCGATCCGCGAGCGCCTGCGGCGCGGCGCGAGGTGCGGCAGTGGGACTACACGGCGGATGTGGTCGTGGCCGGTTCCGGTGCGGCCGGTGCGTCTGCGGCCATCGAAGCACGTGCAGCCGGGGCGGAGGTGCTCATGCTTGAGCGCCTGCCGAAGACCGGTGGTTCCTCTGCCATGTCGGGCGGCGTCTGCTACCTCGGTGGTGGTACGCCGCTGCAGAAAGCGCTCGGCTTCGAAGACAGCATCGAGGCGATGCGGGACTTCATGCTGGCCGCCGGCGCCCTGCATCCGGCCAAAGACAAGATCGAGATCTACTGCGAGCGCAGCCTCGAGCATTTCGACTGGCTGGTCGCGCATGGCGTGAAATACGCGCAGAAGTTCAGCGAGTCCAAGGAACTCCCTTTCGACGGGGCATCGCTTTATTACTCGGGTTGCGAACTCGCCGCACCGTGGCGGGACATCGCGCGCCCTGCGCCGCGTGGCCACGTGCCCACCACTGCCGGTCACACCGGCGGCCGCACACTGATGGAGGCACTCCTGCCAGCTGCGGAAAGCGCAGGCGTGAAGACGCTGCATGGCGTCTCTGCAGAGCGGCTGGTGCGCGAAGACGACGGTCGCATCGTGGGGCTGCTGGCGCAGGAAGGGGAGAAAACCATTGCGGTGCGTGCGCGCCGTGGCGTGGTGCTCGCCTGCGGCGGCTTTATCCAGAACCGCGAGATGCTGAAGCGCTACGCGCCGGAACTCTACGATTGCTCTGTGCCCTGGGCGAGCGCGGGTGACATGGGCATCGGGATCCGCATGGGCATGGGCGTGGGCGCGGCGGCCATCCGCATGCATCAGGGCTTCGCGATCCTGCCGCTCTATCCGCCCGAGCGCACCATCCACGGCATCGTAGTGAATCGCGCCGCGCAGCGCTTCCTGCCGGAAGATTCCTACTACGCCTATGCCGGCCACGAGACGGCCTACAACCAGCACGGCGTGGCCTATCTGGTGACGGACGCGGACTCGAGCTACGACGACGGTGACTTCCGCATGCCGCTGCTCGCCGAGACCGCCTCGGTTGCGGAACTCGAGCGGGCGGGCGGTTTTGCCGAGGGCGCGCTGCAACAGACGGTGGAGTTCTACAACCGTCACGCCGAACGCTCGGTCGATCCGCTCTGGCACAAGCACCCGAAGTGGGTGACGCCGCTGGCAAAGCCGCCGTTCCGTCTCTATGACCTCTCGGTGCGTTCGGCGTTTTGCCCGGCGCACACCT
>CAIXOY010000261.1 GCA_903921135.1 uncultured Gammaproteobacteria bacterium | reverse complement strand
GCGATGTTGCGCCAGCGGCGCACGAGCTTGAGACCTGCGCCCAGTACCGCGCCTTCTTCGAGGATCGTCACCGAGCGCCCGCGCTGCGCGAGGAACTCCGCAAGTTCGATGGCGACGAGACCACCACCCACCATCACGATGCGCGAACCGAGCGGCATCCAGACACGGCTCAGACTACGCATCCAGTCTGGGCGATCGAGAACGCCGAGCGCTTTGCCCGCCGCCATCAGAAGGCGCGTGAGAACACCACCGCGCGCGTTCGTGCCGTTCCCCTCACCGGTAAGCATCGTGCGCAGATCGTCGCCATCCAGCACATGCGGCAGACCGATGCCCGGCACGTCGGGGCGTGTACGCGCAGCGCCTACCGCCACCACCACCTCGTCGGGCTGCTCGCGACGTACGAGCTCCGGCGTAAGTTCGGTGCGAAGACGAACATCGACACCGAGGAGCCCCATCTGCCCCTCGAGGTAGCGCACCAGTCGCCCGTTGGGCTCGTACGAGGCCGCGCTGAAGAAAGTCGTCCCGCCGAGGCGCGAGGATTTCTCGCAGAGCGTCACGCGGTGTCCGCGCAGGCTGGCCACGCGGGCTGCCTCCATCCCGGCAGGACCGCCACCCGCGATGAAAATCCGCTTGGTGCGCGCAGCGGGCGTTATCACGGTTTCCCACTCGCGCCCTGATCGGGCATTGACCGCGCACTGCGAGGTGCCGTTCACAAAAATCTGGCTGATGCAGGTGTAGCAGTAGATGCACGGGCGGACTTCAGACGCACGTCCGGAGGCCAGCTTCGAGGGCAGTTCCGGATCCGCGAGGAGTTTGCGTGCCATCGTGACGAAATCGATGCTGCCGCGGCGGATCAGCTCATCCGCCACCTCCGGCTCGATGCGCCCGGCGGTGATGACGGGAATACCCACAGCAGCTTTGATGCCTTGCGCGTAAGGAACGAAACCACCCGGCGCGTGAACGGCGTGCGCGACAGTGAAGCTCTCACCCTTTGAAGCGTCGGCATAAGCGCTTACATGAATGGCATCCGCCCCCGCCGCCTCCGCCAGTTTCGCCGTGGTGCAGGCATCCTCGTGCGTGATGCCGCCCTCGGTCATGAACTCCACGCCGTCCAGCCGGCACCACACGGGGTAGTCGGCACCGCAGCGCAGCTTGATGGCCTTGATGACATCGACCAGCAGACGCGCGCGGTTGTCGATACTGCCGCCCCAACGGTCGGTGCGCGTGTTGACCGAGGGATTCAGGAAGCTGTGGATCAGATAACCATGCCCGGCGTGCAGTTCGACCGCATCGATACCCGCGCGTTGTGCCCGCTCGGCTGCAGCAGCGAATTCGCCGATCACCCAGGCAAGATCCTCTTCCGTGGCTACCTGGTAGCCCAGCTTCGCGTTCGGCGAACTGTAGGGCGTCGACATCCGCTCGACTTCGTCGGGGAACAGATAGGGCCCCATGTCCCCGTCTTTCATCACGGGCACCGAGGGCGTGAGCAAGGGACGTCCGTCGCGGATATCGTTCATGGCCGTCAGGCCAGCATGCTGCAACTGCACCGCGAGCCTGGCGCCGTGCCCGTGCACTTCATCTGCAACGGCTTTCAGCCCGGGAATGAAGCGGTCATCACTGATCGCCACCTGCAGGAAATTCGCCGAGCCGATCGGCCAGGAAATCGCGACCGACCCCATGATCAGCAAGGCCGCGCCCCCCTCGGCACGCGCGCCGTAATACTTCCGGATGCGTTCGCCGCAATAACCTTCCGGGTCCGCGGTGTTCGAGCCCATCGGGCTCATGAGGATGCGGTTGCGCAGCGTCATGCCGCCGATGCGGCCGGCGGAGAGGAGATGATCGAACCTGGGCATCGTCGGGTGTCCCGATGGAAAAGGTGAAAAGCGTTACAGCAACTGACCGCCGTCGATACCGAAGCTCACGCCGTTCACGTAGCGCGCCTCGGAGGAGCCGATGTAGGCCACCGCTGCCGCGATTTCCTCGGGCTCGGCGGCCTCGCAGAGCGGGAACAGGCGCTGAACCAGAACGGGATCAATATCCGCGGGAATGCTGTAGGTCGATGCAAGTCCGGTGTTCACGCCGCCCGGACAGATGGCGTTCGCGCGGATGCCGTCTGCCGAGAACTCGACCGCCAACGCCCGCATCAGGCTAGCAACTGCCGCCTTGGAGGCACCGTAAGCGCTCCAGTACGCAGCGCCGGCAATGGCCGAGGCAGAGGAAATGGTGACGATGTTGCCGCGGGTGGTCTTCAGGTGAGGGATCGCAGCCTGACAGAGCACCATCACGCTGCCCACGTTGATGCGGAACATCCTTTCCCAGTCGCCGAGCCTCAGATCGAGAAAGTGATCCGCCCGGCAAGCACCGGCGATGTTGCAGAGCACGTCGAGTTGCCCAAGACGCTCCACCGTGACTGCCACCAGATCGCGGCAACTTGCCTCGTCCATGGCATCGAAACGCTGCGCCTCGGCGCGAGCGCCGCGTGCGCGAATCAG
>CAIXOY010000260.1 GCA_903921135.1 uncultured Gammaproteobacteria bacterium | reverse complement strand
GGCACTGCCCGCTCCCACGGGGAGAGGTGTCGCGGGCATGGCCAGCTCCCGCAGGAAGGGGCGCCACGGCGCCGCGCCATTGGTTACCATTGGCGCGCTTCCCGAACCACCCGCAGAGGAGATCCCGCGTGTCCGAAGAAAACGGTTATGTCCCGCCCAAGGTCTGGACGTGGAACCGCAACGCGGGCGGCAAGTTCGCCAACATCAATCGCCCTGTTGCCGGCCCCACGCATGAGAAGGAACTCCCCGTCGGAAGGCACCCGCTGCAACTCTATTCGCTCGGCACGCCGAACGGCATCAAGGTGACGGTGATGCTCGAGGAATTGCTCGCGCTCGGCCACAGCGGCGCGGAGTACGACGCATGGCTCGTGAACATCCTCGAGGGCGATCAGTTCGGCAGCGGTTTCGTGGCCGCCAACCCGAACTCCAAGATCCCGGCGCTGGTCGACCGCAGCACGCCCACGCCCACGCGCGTCTTCGAATCCGGCGCGATCCTGCTCTACCTCGCAGAGAAATTCGGCGCCTTCCTGCCCACCGAGCCTACGCTGCGCGGTGAATGCCTCTCGTGGCTCTTCTGGCAGATGGCGAGCACACCGTACCTGGGCGGTGGCTTCGGCCACTTCTATGCCTACGCGCCCACCAAGATCGAGTACGCCATCGATCGCTTCGCGATGGAAACCAAACGGCAACTCGACGTGCTCAACCGGCAACTCGCCGGAACCAGGTTCATTGCCGGAGCCGACTACACCATTGCCGACATGGCCATCTGGCCCTGGTACGGCGCGCTGGCGGATGGGCTCCTGTACGGTGGCGGGGAATTCCTCGACGTGCAGTCCTACACGAACGTGATCCGCTGGTCAGCCGAGATCGGCGCAAGGCCCGCGGTCAAGCGCGGGCGCATCGTGAACGTCAGATGGGGCAAGCCGGAGGAGCAGCTGATCGAGCGTCACGACGCCAGCGATTTCGAGCTGCGCACGCAAGACAAGCTGGCGCCGAAGATCAGTTCCTGAGGGCTGTGCGGCGGGAGCGCGGATCAGTGACGCGCTCCAGGTAATCCAGCGCCTGCAGCAGCACCCACGAGATCAGGAAGTACAGCACCGCCACCATCACCAGCGGGAAGAACGCGTCGAAGGTTCGACTGCGGATGATGTCGCCGGCCTTGGTGAGGTCCTGCACCGCGATGTAGCCCACCACCGACGTCATCTTCACGAGCGAGATGAACTCGCCCTTGTAGACCGGCAATACGCGCTGGACCATCTGCGGCAGCACGATGTACAGAAAGGTCTGCGTGCGGCTGAAACCCATGGCGATGCCGGCCTCGGACTGTCCAGGGTCCACGCCTTCGATGCCGGAGCGGAATATCTCCGAGACATAGGCCGCGAAGTTCATGCCGAAGGCCATCACCGCCACGTACACCGGGTCGATGTTCACCGAGCCAAATGCCACGTAGAAGATCAGCATCAGCAGCACCAGCACGGGAATGCCGCGAAGCACCGCGATGTAGCCCCGCGCGGGCACGCGCAGCGCCGCCAGTGGGGACATCCGCATGTAGCAGACGAGGGCACCGAGCGCGGTGCCTAGCAGCGTCGAGAACACCGAGATCAGCACCGTGGCTGTCAGTCCGTCCCAAAGCAGCAGGTAGCGCTTCTCGCGCAGGATGTTGGCCTCGAAGCCCTCCTTCACGTTCTGCATGAACGAGCGGCCGTCGGGAGCCTCGGCAGGCGATGCATCGGCAGCAGTCGCAGGCAGGGTGTTCGCGCGCAACGTGAAGGCGACATTGTCCTGCGCGAAATAGGGCTCGGAGAAGTCGATCTGCTTCCTGCGCTCGTCCGTCGCGTACATGTCGGCGATGATCGTGTCGATCTTGCCGCTCACCAGCGCGGCGATCAGGCCGCCGAACTCCTGGTTGGCGAAGCGCAGTTCCTTGCCGATGTGCGCAGCGAAGCGCTTGGCGAGCTCCACGTCAAAACCCGCGAGATCACCGTCCTGCACAGCGCAGAAAGGGAATCCGCCGGTCGAGATGCCGACCGTCAGCACACCCTCGGTGGCGGTCGCGGGCAGCACCGGCATCTGCCTGCCGCGCTCGCGCATCCAGCGCCGCACCATGTCGTCATATGTGCCGTTCGCGCGGATCTCCGCGAGGAAGGCATCGAAGGCCTGGCGCAGAGCGGCATTGTCCTTGCGGAAGCCCGCCGCCACCGGCGAGGAGAACAGCGGCTCGCCGAAGGACACCAGCGAAGGCTCGGCACGCATCACCTCGGCGAGGGTGTCCACATCGCTCAGGCCGGCGTCGATCTTGCCGGCCGTGACGGCGAGGGTCATGTCCTGATAGGTCGGGAACTGCAGGATGGTGGCGTCGGGAAAGGTGCGGGTGGCGTAGGTATCGAAGACCGTACCCAGTTGCACGCCGATGCGCTTGTCATGGAGGTCGGAGACCTTTGACAGACGGGGCGCAGAGCCGGAATCGGATCCGGCGCCATATCCCGGAACGCAGCAAACCGAGAGAACGAGAAGGAGCACGCTCCCGAGGTAGCGGTGAAGCCCGCCGGCCCGCCTCATGAGGGCCGATCCGACACAAAAACCCGCCCGTGAGGCGCGGCCTCCAGATCAGCCCAGCGCAGGCTGATGGAGCCACCGCAGCTGAGCAGCAGGAACTCGACGCCCTCCGGACCAGGCTGCTCCGGGCCGTAGGCGTGGCCGCCCTTCACCCAGCGCAGATCTCCGCGTCGGTACCAGGGCTCGCGCGGCCCGAACTGCATCGCGCCGTCGAGAATGCAGTAAACCGTATCGAAGTCATGCCAGTGCTCGCCGGCCACGAAATCGGGCGCGAATCGCGTGCGCAGCAGATGGGGTCCGTCGGTGAAAAGAGGTTGGACCGGCTGCGTGTCGCGCCCGGCCGCGTCGGGGAAATCAACGAAGGCCACGTCGCCGAAACTCACGCGTTTCGCACACAAGGTGGTGAGTGGCGCCTCGGGGGACCAATCGATACCGAGCTCCCCCGCCGTGGCCACCAGCAGCACGATGGCCCCCTGCTCACCCGCGCGCATGCCGGCGCTGCCGTGGCCGGCTCCGCAGAAGCGCATATCAGGGGGGCCGAAATGGCCCTCACCATCACAGTCAACGCCGCCACTCACCACGATGCAGAGGCAGTCGGCCAGGAAACGATGCGGCCCGAGTACGACACCCGGTGGCAGTTCCAGTTGCAGCATCGGCGGTGCGCCGTCGTGCGGCGGCGTGCGCACGAGCACGCGCGCGTCTACGGGCAGCGGATCCGAGACCCAGCCCGACCGGGAAGCGTCGATCTTGCCCCAGACCGCTCCGGCCATCACTGCGCGGCTCCTGCCGTGGCCATCGCTTCCCGCAACACCCGGCCGAGCCGTGCCACACCCTCGCGGATCCGGGACTCGTCGTAGTGCGCGAAACTCAGCCGCAGCGAGTTGCGGAAGCCACCCGGCCCCGAGAAAGCGCTGCCCGGCTGGAAACCCACACCGGCCTCAAGAGCGCGCGGCTTCAGGGGCGCGGTCTCGATGTCGGCATTCAGGGTGATCCACACGAAATAGCCGCCACGCGGCTTGGTCCAGGTGGCGATGCCGGAGAAATGTTCTTCGAGCGCGGCCTGCATGGTGTCGAGCCGCGAGCGGTAGGCATCGCGCAGGAAGGCGATGTGGCGCTCCAGCGCGCCGGTATCGATGGCCTGGCGCACCAGCAGCGAGCCCAGCTGGTTCACGGCACCGCCGCTGTTCACCCAGCCGCTCTCCAGCATGCGGCTCACGAGTTTCGCATCGGCCTGTATCCAGCCCACGCGCAGCGCCGGCGCGAGGATCTTCGAGAACGAGCCCATCGAGATCACGTTGCCCCGCCCCGTGAGCGTGGCCATCGCCGGCGGCACCTCGCCCTCGTAGGAGAGCAACTGGTAGACCTCGTCTGCGGCCACCACGAAACCGTGTTCGCGGCTGAGATCGGCAAGCCGCTCGCGGCGCTCCCGAGAGAGCGTGACACCCGTGGGGTTGTTGAAGCTCGGAATGGTGTAGAGGAGCGCGGGCTTGCGGGTCTTCAGCAGGTCCTCAACCACGTCGATCCGCATGCCGTTCGCATCGAGCGGGATCGACACAATGTCGAGCCCGCGGTCGGCGAGGATCTGGAACGCGAGGAAATAGCAGGGTTCGTCGACGAACACCGTGTCACCGGGTTTGGTGAAACGTTCGCAGACGAACTCGAGCGCCTGCGAATTGCCGGCCGTTAGAAAGAGCTCTGAGGGATCAGGCCGCTGCCCGTAGGAGCGCTCGACGAAATCCGCGAGAGAGGCGATGAACTGCGGGTCGCCGCGCGTATCGCCGTAGTTGAAATCAGCGGCCGTGGTGGCGGCGTAGAAACGCTCGCTCAGCTCACGGAACAGCTCCGGCGGCGTGAGATCGCCCGAGGGCTGGCCGATGCCGAAATTGATGCAACCGGGGGCAGGGTTGCTGTCGAAGGTGCGCACGACCATGTGGGGATTCTCCCGGGAACTGTAAAGCCGGATGGTGACCGAAAGCGGCAGCGAGCGGCAAACCCCGCGCGACCCGGAGGACGCGCGGGGAAAGCCCTACCGCTGCTTGCCCGCGCGAGGACGCGCGATCTCACTCAGCAGATCGCGGGTGCCGCCCGCGCGTTCGAGCCGCGGATAGCGTGCGCCGCCCTGGTAAGGCAGAGCAAAGGTGGAGAAGACATCGTCGTTCTGCACCAGAAGCTCGATGGTGACGGGCGCCGCAACGCTCGCGCGGAGCGCATCGTCCAGAAGGACCTTCGACCACTTGCGCCCGTTCACCGCCACCAGCACCGAGCCGGGGGCAAGCCCCGCGCGGTCTGCGACACTGCCCGGGATGATGTCGGCGATCAACGCGTCTTCCTCCGAGAGTGCGAAGCCCAGCGAATGGCGCATGTCGATGCGCTTGCCGGCCGCGTCATAGGCCTGCTGCATCGCGTTGGGTTCGGCCGCATACGCGAGAGTCCATCCGCCCTTGGCGATGCCTTCCAGCGGCGCACCGGGGCGGGTGCGATCGAGCCGCTCGCGCCAGAAGGCTGCCCAGTCGTAGGGCTGCACGGCATTCAGGGCCTGCACCACGTCGGCGAAGCCGTAGGTGAGGACCCGCGGACCCGAGCTCTCACCCCCGAAGAAGTTGCGGCAGAAATCATCGAGGCTGCGTTTGCCGCGCGAGAGTTGCCGGATCAGCACGTCGGCCTCCAGCCAGAGCAGCGAGCCCTCGGTGTAGTAGTCCACGCCGCGCCGGCGCGAGAGCCAGTCCTGCGGCTGCCCGCGCATCGTCTGCACGGCGCGGGCGGTGTCCTGCAGCGGGCGCCACTCACGGCCCTTGTGCAGATCCATCTCGGCGGCCGCGTAGGCCCAGTCGTCCAGGTGATCCTGTTCGCTGAAGAGCCCGCTGCGCACGGCCAGAACCTCCTGCAGGTACTCGGTGAGCCCCTCGTATACCCACAGCAGATCAGGCTCCACCGTGGCGTGGTAGTCAGGCTGCGCGATACCGACGGGACGGCGGTACTTGCCGTTCCAGGAGTGCGCGTACTCGTGCGGCAGCAGCCCTGCCATGGCGCGGAAGGCCTGCTGCTCGACCATGGCACGTTCACCCACCCAGTTGTCACTGGACTCGTGGTGCTCGAGACCGGAGGAATCG
>CAIXOY010000259.1 GCA_903921135.1 uncultured Gammaproteobacteria bacterium | reverse complement strand
GTGGAGAGTTGCGCGGATCTGCGACAGCACACGGTGTTCGATCTGACCGAGAGATTCGGGCGCTTCGGGCAGCGCTTGTTCGAGCTCTCCCGCGGTATCGACACCCGCGCCGTGCAGCCCTCGCAGCGGCGCAAGTCGCTGAGTGTCGAGCGAACCTATGCCGAGGATCTGCGCGGGCTCGAGGCCTGCCGGCGCCAGTTGCCTGAACTGCTGCTCACGCTGCGCTCGCGTTTGCGCCGGGTCGACGAGGGCTACCTCGTCACCAAGCTGCATCTGAAGATCAAGTTCGCCGACTTCCAGCTGACCAGCGCGGAGTGCAGCGGCCGCGACCTGCAGGAGGGCGCCTTTGCCAGCTTGCTGGAAGAGGCGCTGGGGCGCAGTGACCAGAGCGTGCGGCTGCTCGGCGTAGGCGTGCGTTTCGTGGATCTGCGCGAGCAGGCCAACCCCGCGCAGTACGAACTCTTCGAAAGGGAGCAAGCGCTGACCTGAATCAACGCCCGCCCTGCTTGCGGCGCCTAGCATTTCCCTGTCGGCGCTGTGCATTTGCAGCGCCAGCCGCAAAAGGAACACAGGCATGATCCGCGAAGTACACGGCGACATTCTTCTCACCGGCGCACAGGCCATCGCGCACGGCGTCTCGCCCAACGACAATTTCGGGCAAGGCTTGGCGCTCTCGCTGCGCGAGCAATGGCCCGCGCTCTACAAGGACTTCCGACACTACTGCCACGACGCGCACCCGAAGGCCGGTGACGCCTGGCTCTGGGGTGCGGCCGACGGCACCCGCATCGTGAGCCTGATGACACAGGAATCCGCCTACGGCCATGGCGAGAAGCCCGGCACCGCGAGCTTGCCGAACGTGAACCACGCGCTGCGTTCGCTGCACAAACTGGTGCAGGCGGAAGGCTTGAAGAGCCTCGCACTGCCGCGTCTTGCCACGGGCGTCGGGCGTCTTGCGTGGGAGGACGTGTTCCCGCTGGTGACGGAACATCTGGGTGGTCTGGGCATCCCGGTCTACGTGTACACTCGCTACGAGAAAGGCGTACGCGCCACCGAAACCTGAACCCGGAGAACACCCGATGCATCCCTTCCCGCACCGCTATACCGTCAGTGTCCTCGCCACGCCTGCAGGGGTAGTGACGTTGCGGTCGCGGGAACTGGAAGACATCCAGAGCAGCGCGCCCCCGGAGTTTGGCGGGCCGGAGGGCAACTGGTCCCCCGAGACGCTCTTCGTCGCTGCGGTGGCCGATTGCTTCGTGCTGAGTTTCCGCGCCGTCGCCGGTGCCTCCCGCCTCGAGTGGATCGAAATCGACTGTGGCGGCGAAGGTGTTCTCGAGAAAACCGATACCGGCATGCGTTTCACGCACATCAACCTGACGGTGCACCTGCGCGTGCCGGCGGGTGCCGATGTGGCCCGCGCCGAGCGGTTGCTCGAGAAAGCCGAGAAAGCCTGCCTGGTCTCCAACTCCCTCAACTCGGAAATGCACCTCTCGCTTCACGTGAGCAGCTGAGACCTTCAGGGAGGGCGACCGGATGGAGAACTTCACGCCGCTCAGCGGCGCCATCGGTGGTGCGCTCATCGGTCTTGCTGCAGCGCTTCTGTTGGCGCTGAACGGCCGTATCGCGGGTATCTCGGGCATCGTGGGCGGTTTGCTGCCGCCACGTGCAGGTGACATGGGCTGGCGGCTGCTCTTCGTGGCGGGGCTCGCGCTTGGTGCGTTGGTGGTGCGGGTCTTCACGGGCGAGCCGCTTGCCGCGCCTGCGGGCTCATCCTCTTTCATGCTGGTGCTGGGCGGGTTGCTGGTGGGCTTTGGCTCCAGGCTCGGTTCGGGCTGCACCAGCGGCCACGGTATCTGCGGGCTGGCGCGTTTCTCGCCGCGATCCATGGTGGCGGTGGCCACCTTCATGGGCAGCGCGATGATCACGGTTTTTGTGCTG